>JAAZNB010000557.1 GCA_012798515.1 Chloroflexota bacterium | reverse complement strand
GGGATGATGCCCACGCTGCGCAGGACCGCAGCGGCCAGGAAGCCCAGGATGAACCAGGGAAAGACGCGTCCCAGGTTGAACGAGCCGCCTTCCTGGTTTTGGCGGGAAAAGAGCATGGCCAGCGCCAGGGTGACCGGCAGGATCATCAGGCTGCGGGTCAGTTTGACGATGGTGGCAAAACTGCCGGCGGCGTCGCTGTAGGCGTACCCGGCGGCGACCACCGAAGAAGTGTCGTTGATGGCCGTGCCGGCCCACATGCCAAAACCGGCGTCGCTGAGGTGCAGCAGGTGGCCGGCCAGGGGGAAGAGGAACACGGCGATCACGTTGAACAGGAAGATGGTCGAGATGGAGTAAGAAATGTCCTGGTCGTCGGCGTCGATGGCCGAAGAGGCGGCGGCGATGGCCGAACCGCCGCAGATGGCCGTGCCGACCCCGATCAGGGTATACAGCTTGGGTTCCAGCTTGAGCGAGCGACCGACCAGGATGGCCACCAGGAAGGCCGTGCTGAGGGTGATGAGGATCACCAGCAGGGAATTGCGCCCGGTCTGGATGATACTGGCCAGGTTCATTTCGAAGCCCAACAGGATGACGGCTAACTGTAAGATGTACTTGGAAGTGAATTTAAGCCCTTTGCGCGTAGCCACGGGTGGCTTCCACAGGGTAGATACGACGATGCCCAGGCTGATGCCGAAAACCGGTCCGCCCACGACCGGGATAACCAGGCCCAGGGCGTAGGCGCAGGCGGCAATGACCAGGGCGAGCAGGATCCCGGGAATGTGCTGTTTTAATGACGACTGCATGGACGACCTCACAAATAAATTGAATTGCGTGTGCAGGGGCTATGATACTCATCCCAGGGGTATTTGTAAAATAGTATAATGTTATCAAAACGATAGGTGATAGCCTATGGATCTACGCCATCTCAACATCTTCATCACCGTGTGCGACTGCGGTTCCATGACCCGGGCCGCCGAACGGCTCTACATGACCCAGCCCTCGGTCAGCCAGGCGGTAGCCGAGCTGGAGCGCGACTACGGCGTGCGCCTGTTCGAACGCCTCAACCACCGCCTGTACCTGACCGCGGCCGGTGACCATCTGCGTTCGTACGCCCGCCACATCCTCAACCTGTCCGAGCAGGCGCGTAAGGAACTGCTCGACCTGTCGCAGGGCGGCTCGATCCGCATTGGCGCCACGTTGACCATCGGCGCTCACCTGCTGCCGGGCCTGGTGGCCTCGTTCCGCCCGCGCTGGCCGGAGGCCGACATCTACACCCAGGTGGATAACACCAGCGTGATCGAGAAGCTGATCCTGGAAGATCGCCTGGACCTGGGCCTGGTGGAAGGGCCGGTCTATTCCGAACACGTGGTGGAGCAGGTGCTGCAGGACGATGACCTGGTGATTATCTGCAGCCCGCAGCACGCCCTGGCCGTATCCGGCAGGCTGCACGTCAGCGACCTGGCCGGGTGGGGCATCCTGATCCGGGAGCAGGGCAGCGGCACGCGCGACGTCTTCGAGCATGCCATGCAGGCGGCCGGCGTGCCCTGGAAGATCAACGGGGTGTACAACAACATCGAGGCTATCAAGCAGGCGGTGCGCGCCGACCTGGGCCTGGGGGTGGTATCGCGCATCTCAGTGCTGGAGGAGGTCGGCCGGGGGCAGGTGGTGCCCCTGGCCGTGCAGGGGCTGAGTTTGAAGCGGAAATTCAACCTGATCTATCACCGCCAGAAATATTTCACGCCGGTGAT
>JAAZNB010000556.1 GCA_012798515.1 Chloroflexota bacterium | reverse complement strand
GGCCAACAGGATGCCCGGGAAAGCCATCAATACCTCGGTCAGCCAGGAGAGCAGGCTGTCCACCCAGCCGCCGTAATAGCCGGCCAGGATGCCGGCCAGCGTGCCGGCCGTGCTGCTGATGGCCATGGCGACCACCCCTACCAGCAGCGAGATGCGCCCGCCATACAGGAAGCGCGCCCACACGTCGCGGCCGATGTTGTCCGTGCCCATGGGATGCCCCCAGGAAGGCGGGGAAAAAGCGGCCGTGGGGTCCACCGCCAGCGGGTCGGCCGCGGACAGCCAGGGGGCGGCCAGGGTGATGGTGGCCAGCAGGATCACCAGGGCAGCGCCAAAGAGGATGCCTCTCAGGCGCCACAGAGATAGGCGCGGGCGGGCCCGGGTCTGGGGCCAGGTGCCGGCCGTGGGGGTGGTCTGGGCGAGTTCGGTCATTGCAGGCGGATGCGCGGGTCGATGAAGGCGTAGACGATGTCGGTCAGGGTGTTGACCGCCACGTACATGGCGGCGATCACCAACACGATGCCCTGGATGAGGGGAAAATCACGGTTCTGGATGGCGGTCACCGCCAGGCGCCCGATGCCCTGGCGGGCGAAGATGCTCTCTACCACCACCGAGCCGGCCAGCAGGTACACGATTTGCAGGCTGATGATGGTTACGATGGGGATCAGGGCATTGCGCAGGGCGTGGGTGAGCATCACCCGCCGCTCGTCGGCGCCCTTGGCCCGCGCCGTCCACAGGTAGAGCTTGTTGAGCTCCTCCAGGCAGCTGGAGCGCACCAGGCGGGTCAGGAACGCCCCCTCGCCCAGGCCCAGGGTCAGCGCCGGCAGGATCAGCCCCACCAGGCTGGCGCTGGGGGCCACGCTGGGCAGCCAGCCCAGCTGCAGGGAAAACAATACGATCAACAACAGCCCCAGGAAGAAGGAGGGCACCGACACGCCGCTGATGGCCAGCAGGGTGATGAGCGAATCCTGCCAGCCGCTGCGGCGAAAGGCCGAGAGCACCCCCAGCGGCAGCCCGAGCAACAAGGCGATCAGCATGGCCGCCCCGGTGAGCTGGAGCGTGCTGGGCAGCTGCTCCATAATGGCCGTCCACACCGGGCGGCTGCTGCGAATCGAGCGCCCCAGGTCACCCTGGAGCGCCCGGCTGATGAAATGGTAATACTGCACCGGCAGCGGGTCGTTGAGACCCAGCTGCTGGCGCAGTTCTTCGATCTTCTCGGGGGAGACAGACTGCTTCCCCAGGATGGCGTGCACCGGGTCTCCGGGGACCATGTGCAGCATCAAGAAGGTCAGCACAGACACGCCCAGCAAGACCAGGATAGAGGTAATCAGTCTGCGCCCGAGGTAAACCCACATGTCCGGCTAGCCCTGCAGGGACACTTCGTAGAGGTACGGGAAGCCCTCCGGATCGAACTGCCAGCCCTGGACGCCGGCCTGCATCAGGAACACCCGGTCGTAGGCGTACAGGGGGATGACCAGGGCGTTGTCCATGATGATGCGCTGGGCGGTGACGTACAGCTGCTTGCGGGCTTCGGGGTCCAGCGTCTGGGGCGCGTCGTTGAGCGCCTGGTCCAGCTCGTCGTTCTTGAAGCGGGTGTAGGACGCGCCCTGTTCGATGTTGGCCGAGTTGTAGGTGATATTCAACACCGAGGGGTCGCGGCTGATCCAGCCCATGTTGAGGATATTGTGCTTGTTGGCCAGGCCAAATTCGGTCACCCCGGCGTCGTCCAGCTTGGTGATGTTGACCTCGAAGCCGGCTTTGGTCAGGTAGGCCGCCAGCAGCTCCATGTAGGCTTCTTCGTAAGCCGGCAGAGCCGGGTATTCGATGTGCAGCTTCTGCCCGTCTTTTTCACGAATGCCATCGCCGTCGCTGTCCACCCAGCCGGCTTCTTCCAGCAGCTGGTTGGCCTTGTCCAGGTCGAAGCGGTACAGCGAAGCAGCCTGTTCGTCGTAACCCCAGGTGGTGGGCGAGATCACGCTGTGCACCGGGGTCTGCATGCCGAAGAAGGCCGTCTGCACCAGCTCTTCCTGGTTCACGGCGTAGATCAAGGCCTGGCGTACCTGGATATCGTCCGTGGGAGCATTGCCGGTGTTGATCATCATGTGCGAGGGCATCCCGGGCGCCGTAAAGCGCAGGATGGTGTTGGCCGGGTCCTCCGCCAGGGTGGCGGCTTCCTGGTAGGCCGGCTCTTCCACCACCTGGGCCTCGCCCGACTGGTAAGCGTTCAACCGGGTGACGGCCTCGGGCAGGAAGCGGAAGGTAACTTCGTCCAGCAGGGCCGGGCCCTGGTGGCTGGCGAACTCCGGCCCCCAGTTGTAGTCCGGGTTGCGCTTGAGGGTGATGTGATCCTGGGGCGCCCATTCGGAAAAGACGAACGGGCCGGTGCCGACCGGGTGCTGCCCGAAATCGGCGCCGTATTCTTCGACCGCCGCCGGGGACGGCACCACCATCCAGATGCGGCTGAGATCTTCGAAGAAAGTCGCCTTGGGGGCGCTGAACTCGACCGTCACGGTGTAATCGTCCACCACGGTGGTGCCCACGTAGTCGGTCAACAAGGTCGGGGCCACGGCGGCCGGGTTCTGTGCCACGGCGTCGCGGTCGAAGGACTGCTTCACGGCGGCGGCATTGAAGGGTGTGCCGTCGTGAAATTTGACGTCCTGGCGCAGTTTGAGGGTGAACTGGGTGCCTTCGTCGTTCGACTCCCAGGCCGTGGCCAGGCCGGGCTTCAAGTTGAGGTCCGGGTCGACCCAGATCAACGGGTCGTAGATGTTCATCAGCAGGAATTGTTCGGCAATGTACAGGCCGGCGGCAGGGTCGAGCGAAACCGGCTCGGTGGCCAGCCCGATGACCAGGCTGCCGCCCTGCGCCGGGGCCTGCGCCCCGGCCGGAGCCGTACTGGCCTGGGTGGGGGCGGTGGCCGCCGGGGCACAGGCACTGAGGACGATGGTTGAAACCAAAACCAGGATCAAGAATCGGAACAATTTGTGCTTCATAGCTTCTTCTCTCCAGGGGCGCTCCCCTCTATTAAATTTTAGTGCAGCTTGGCAGTGGAACCAGGCTATATCATATAGCAAATCCGCCGGCGCGTACCCTACCCATTTGGGTAACTTCATCCCCGGCCGTGCAGGGCCCTCTCTCGTCTATTAAATGGAGATACCTACCGGAAATAAAACGACTAAACGCCGTTCGCACTCTCGTGTCGTTGTGTGCGGACCTGTAAATTCGCCGCCTGGCTGGTTGGTTTTCTGTGGGGGGAAAAGATCAATCGTACAGGGCGGGAATCTGCCAGATCCGCCACGTACACAAGCAAGAATAATTCGTCAACAGTTTACCCATCGGGGGTCGCATGAATCGAATTATAGAGATTATCAGTGGCCTGTCAAGGCTTGCGACCCAAGCTGACAGGGTAAACGCATCTAAATTGCCAGATGCATTTGCGGACTTTTGCCACTCCCCCCGGCCCCCTCTCCGCGGCCAAAAGCGCCGCGCAGAGGGGGAGAAAAGATTTTTCTGCGAGATGGCTGTTTCTGGCGGCACAAAATGTGCCGCCAGAAACAGCCATCTCGCACTCTTTTTAAAGTCCCCGCCCTTGAGGGCGCGGATTTAGGAGTGGGTGATAGCAAATCTCATAGAACAAGTGTTTTGATGCAATTGCCCTGCCCAAGCTGACAAACGCATCTTCTGCCAGACCACCGGTATGGCGGGTTCTTCTCTACGCGCCGCAGCGCCGTTCTTTCTGGGCCAGACCGTGTCACCCGACCGCCGAGGTGGAGATTGCCTCGTAGAACAGATCGTGTCCCCCGACCGCCGGGGTGGAGCGGGAGCGCAACCTTCCAACAGGGCCCCAAACCCGCTCCCCAACGCGCATGCTATAATGAACCCATTGTACAGGCAGGGGGAACACACGAGGGAGGCATGAGCAAAGGTCGCCTGGAAGCATTTAGCGATGGCGTGATCGCCATCCTGATCACGATCATGGT
>JAAZNB010000555.1 GCA_012798515.1 Chloroflexota bacterium | reverse complement strand
GGTGTAGCCATCGATGTCCGGCATGTTGATGTCCATCAAAATGAGATCCGGGACGTTGGCTTGCAAGTACTCCATGGCAGCTTGCGCGGTGGGCGCTTCGACCATTTGATAGCCGGAGGCTTTTAACAGCCTGCGGACCAGGGTCCGGTTGTCCTGGTTGTCTTCGATGTAAAGGATGGTTTTGACTGCCGACATGGCCGCGAAATCTCCTCATCATAGGGCCTGCTGCAGCCGGCCGGAAGGGCTTAATGGCCATCCCTGGCGGGCTCGTGCAGATGTTTAGTCATGTAAAGCAACGTAAAAATTGCGTAAAGACCACCGACCCGGGAGCAGGTGAAATAAACGGCGGTGAGGTGGTTATGAGCGGTTTTACCGCTAAAACCACCTCAAAAGATATTTTTCCCGGATTCAGGTTAAATATTTATATATTGCGTATACAATTTATTATACAATTATCCTGATTGCGAAAAACACCATGGCCCATTTCAATTTTGTAAGTATGCCAGATTATTTATCTCCCCCACGTCGATTTCGGGCGCATCTGGGTGGCTGAATTGGGAAAAGAAAAACTACCTCGATTTTGCCGCACGATGCAGGCGCGAGGTAGTTGCTCTGAAGGGTGAGCGGGTGATGGGATTCGAACCCACGAATAGTAGCTTGGGAAGCTACTGCCTTACCACTTGGCGACACCCGCTTATGGCTGGGATTATAGCTATGTTAGGAGTAGATGTCAAGCAGATCGGCCCATTTCAGACCGCCCTACCCGGGGGGATGGATGGTTCGGGTCAGGCAAAGTACCATTTTAAGGAAGAAAAAGGTATGCAGATTCCTCGCCGAAACGACTATGGTATAATCCAAACCGGTTTTAACCATTCGATCCGATACATTGCATAGGTACAGGAGTGCTTTTGGCTATCAATCCGCTCAATTGGCTGATGGGGTTATTTTCCCTGGATATTGGCATCGATTTGGGGACCGCCAATACCCTTGTGAACGTCCGTGGGAAGGGTATCGTCATTAATGAACCATCGTGGGTTGCTATTGATAAGCGGACACGAAAACCGTTAGCGATTGGTGCGCAGGCAAAAGAGATGGTTGGCCGGACGCCGGCCAACGTGATTGCAATTCGCCCATTGCGAGATGGGGTTATTTCTGAATTCGAGATTACGCAAGCCCTGCTGGGATATTTTATCGGCCGGGCTCACCAGCAAACCATCGTGCCCATGCCGCGGCCCAGGGTGGCGGTGGGCATTCCCTCCGGGGCGACCGAGGTGGAAAAGCGCGCCGTGTACGACGCTTCCATGGCGGCCGGAGCGCGGGAGACGCATTTGATCGAGGAACCCCGTGCGGCGGCCCTGGGGGCCGGGTTACCCATTTCTGAAATTCGTGGTACGATGATCGTGGACATCGGTGGTGGAACGACCGAGGTAGCTTTGCTCTCCATGGGGGGCATTGTGGTCTCCCGGTCGTTGCGCGTCGCCGGTGATGAAATGGACCAGGATATCGTCACCTATATCCGCAACAAGTATAATTTGTTCATTGGGGAGCGCATGGCAGAACAGGCCAAGATGACGGTTGGGTCTGCTTACCCGCTGCCCGTTGAGAAAACCATGTTGATTCGCGGGAGGAACCTGGTGACCGGCCTGCCGGAGGCCATCGAGGTCTCGTCTGTGGAGATCCGCGAAGCCATCTCCGGTTCTGTCCAGGTGATCGTGGATACGATCAAAGATGCCCTGGACGAAGCGCCGCCGGAAATTCTTGCCGACCTGATCGAAACCGGCGTATGCCTGGCCGGTGGGGGGGCTTTGTTGCAAGGATTGTCCGAACGCCTGGCCGATAACCTGGGGTTACGCGTCTGGATCGCCGAAGACCCGCTCACCTGCGTGGCCCGGGGGGCCGGTATGATCCTGGAGGACCTGGACAAGTACCGGCAATTCCTGGTCGATCTCAATCGCACCGGAGTGCGCTGATCGCCCGCCGCGAACCTCGCAAAACTGTGTTGTACTTTGAATATTTAAAATGAGATCTGTACCTTCTCGCTTCTGGCAGACAGCCGTTTTAGTGTTTTCGATTGGCCTGATCCTGCTGGCTATAAGCGGGTACCTCAACCCGATCATCAATTCTGCCCTGAACCCTGTCGTCTCTGCCCAGAGCTGGTTGTCGACCCGTTACCTTGCGATCTACGAGTTCTTAACGGTACCGCGCGACATTGCCAGCCTGCGGGCGCGTAACGCCCAGCTTGAAAATGAAAACGCCAGTTTACAGACCCAGATTGTGCAGCTGCAGCAGCAGTTGCGCCAGGCTGAAGTCCTGTACGCTTTGCTGGATTTCCGGCGGGCCCAGCCGCAAAATGAGTACATCGCGGCAGCCGTGATCGGCGTAGACCCCAGTCCTTTTTTGCATTACATTATTATCGACCAGGGTTCGGATGATGGCATTCGCCATGGCATGCCTGTGGTGACCGAGATGGGCCTGGTGGGGCGTATCTCGGCGGTGACCGCGCAGGCGGCTACGGTGCAGTTGATCACCGATCCCTCTTCGATCGTCAATGCGCGCCTGCAAACGGAAGACGTCGACGTCCAATTGACCGGCTCTTTGACCGGCGACGTGACCATCGAGTTGGTGCCGCAAGATATCATCCTCGAACCGGGTGAACTGATCTTGACCTCTGGCCTGGGCGGGAGTTATCCGGCGGATATCGTGATTGGGCAGATCGTGAGCGTGCGTAAGCGCGAGAACGACCTGTTCCAATCGGCATCGATCCAGCCCGCGGTCGACTTTTCGACGCTGCAAGCCGTGCTCATCATCACCAATTTCCACCCCGTAGACATCGCCCCGCTACAGCCGACGACGATACCATAGATTGTGGCCATCTTACTAGCCTTTCCACTGCTTATCCTTGTGCTCATGCTGCAGACGGCGGTCATCAGCCACCTGACGCTGTTGCATGGCACTGCCGACCTGGTCATGCTGGTGCTCATCGCCTGGGCGCTGCAAGAACGGGTGGAGACGGCCTGGCTGTGGGCTTTGTTTGGTGGGATCATTACCAGTTACGTCACGGCGCTGCCGCTGTACATCCCATTGGTATCCTACCTGGTCATCACCGGGATTGCCCGCCTGCTCCAGCGGCGGATCTGGCAGGCGCCCGTGTTGGCTATGTTCGTGACGGCCGTGACAGGTACGTTTATCAACCATCTTTTGTCCATGGGCGCCCTGGATATTAATGGCGTCCCCATCTCGTGGTTGGATGGAATCAGTCTGGTGACGATGCCCAGTGCACTGCTCAACCTGATCCTGGCGCTGCCGGTGTATGCGCTGGTATCAGACCTGGCAAACTGGGTTTATCCACCGGTCGAGGAAGAAGTATGAATAATCATGAAAATCCGCAGACGTTTTTTGAACCATGGCGTCTCTATGTATTCTTTGGGTTGATGGTCTTGATCTTTGGCTTCTATGCCACGCGCCTGTTCACCATCCAGGTCATCCAGGGGCCGGCGCGCCTGGCGGAGGCCGAGGAAAATCGCACCACGATCATCCGCACCCAGACCCAGCGGGGGATTATCTACGATCGCAACGGTTACGTGCTGGCACGGAACATTGCGTCTTATAATGTGACCATTACTCCGGCCTACCTGCCTACCGACGAGGGAGCTACCCAGCAAATTTATCGTGAGCTGTCGGAACTGATCGACATCCCCGTCAACCGGGGAGAAATTACCGACGACAGCGTCAAGGCCTTCTCGCCCTGTGACAACGATTTCGGCATCACCCAGGTCGTCTACATCGGCGACACCAACGCGCCTTACGATCCGGTCCGGATCAAATGTAACATCGATCAGACCACGGCCCTGATTGTCGAAGAAAAGGGCAACGATTGGCCGGGGATAGGCATCGAGATCGAGCCGGTGCGCGATTACCCCACCGGCTGGCTGACCTCGGAGATCATCGGCTTCCTGGGCCCGATCCCGGCCTCCCAGGAGCCGGAGTACATCGATGAAGGCTTTGTCCCCGGACGGGATAAAGTAGGCTATTCCGGCATCGAATACCAGCTGCAAGACGTACTGAGCGGCACCAACGGCACCCGTACGGTGGAGGTGGATATCGCCGGCCAGGAACTGCGTGATCTGGAGCCACCGGTCGAGCCGGTGCCAGGCAACAACGTGCGTTTGACCATCGACACCCGCCTGCAAACGGCAGCTAAAAATGCCTTGATCGGTGAGATGGAAGGTTGGAACGAGTACCTGAACGAACAGCGCTACACCAATGGGGTGGCGATTGCCATGAATCCCAAGACCGGGGAGATCCTGGCCCTGGTATCTTATCCTACCTATGAAAACAACCGTATGGCCCGCATCATCCCGGCCTATTATTACGAACAGCTGACTGAAGACCCCAACCGGCCGCTGTTCAACCATGCCGTCTCCGCCGAGCACCCGCCGGGTTCGGTGTTCAAGCTGGCAGCCGCGCTGGGAATTTTAAATGAAGGTGTGGTCACCCCGGAATACCAGGTTGAGGACCCCGGAAAGATCACCATCAACCAGAAATACCTGGAAAACGACGCGGGCACGCCGCGCGATTACGTGTGCTACCTGTACAAAGACACCGGCGGTGGCCATGGTCTGGTCGACTTCCTGCACGGGGTGGCCTGGTCCTGCGACGTTTATTTCTATAAGGTCGGCGGCGGCTTCGAGGATGAGGTACCCGAGGGATTGGGTATCTGGCGCCTGGGTGAGTATGCTCGCGCCATCGGCTACGGGTCCCCGCTGGGGATCGAGCTGCCGGGCGAAGAGGGCGGCCTGATCCCGGACCCCACCTGGAAGCGTATCAACGTGGGCGAGAACTGGTCCACCGGAGATACCTACATTGCTACCATCGGCCAGGGCTATGTACTGGCTACGCCGCTGCAAGTACTGGAGTCGGCGGCGACTGTGGCCAACGATGGCAAGCTCATGCGCCCGACCCTGGTCAAGGACATCCTGGATTCTGAAGGTAACGTGATCAAGTCCTTCGAGCCGGACCTGGTGCATGACATCACGGTCGACCCGGTGATCAACGTGTACGACGAAGACAGCTACCAGACCGGGGAAAAGAAAACCGTGGCCCCGTGGGTCATCGATATGCTGCAAGAAGGTATGCACATGGTCACGCTGGAAGGCGGCACGGGTGAAAGCGCCTTTGCCGGCATGGAAATTCCCTCGGCCGGCAAGACCGGGACGGCCGAATACTGTGACAACGTGGCGCAGGCCAAGAACCTGTGCCAGCCGGGCGCCTGGCCGGCGCACGCCTGGTACATCGGTTACGCGCCATTCGATGATCCTGAGATTGCAGTGGTTGCCTTCGTGTATAATGGTTCAGAAGGTGCAACGCTGGCAGCCCCGGTGGTGCGCAAGATCATGGATGCCTATTTTGAATTGAAAGCCATCGATGCCGCCAAGAGCGGCGCACAGTAATCCGGTTCCATAAATCTATCAGTTTTGGAAATGTGATGGTATCGACTTGATGGACGCTATGGTTGAAAATACTCAATTAACCGTGCAAATCAAAGGCGTTCGGGATGGCCTGGTGATTGCGCTCAGTGAGGCCAGCTGGCCTGACCAGCAGGCGGCCTTATTGACGCACATCAACGAACGGGCGGCCTTTTTCAAAGGCGCGCGTATCGCCCTGGACGTAGGCACCCAGATCCTGCACGCTGCCGAGCTGGGCGCCCTGCGCGACCGGCTTTCGGATTATGGCATTACGCTGTGGGCCGTACTGAGCAGCTCTCCTACCACGGAGCAAACTGCCCAGACGTTGGGCATGGCGACACGCTTATCGGTGCCCCGCCCGGAACGCAATATCCGTCCGCTGGATACCAACCTGCCGGGCGAGGCGGCCGTGATGGTAGCGCGCACCCTGCGCTCCGGCTTTCGAGTGGCCTACGAGGGGCACATCGTCGTCCTGGGGGACGTCAACCCCGGGGCCGAAATTGTGGCTGGCGGCAGTATCATCGTGTGGGGCAAGCTGCGCGGGAGCGTTCAGGCCGGATCGGAAGGCAATCCAGACGCCACGATCTGTGCCCTGGAGATGAACCCGACCCAGATTCGTATAGCCGATATTATCGGCAATCTACGACCACGCAGAGGAAAACCACAACCTGAGATCGCACGCATTATCGACGGCCAGGTTGTCACGGAAATCTGGAATAAAAAATAGGGAGACGAGATGACAGCCACAGTTGTTACCATTACGTCGGGAAAGGGCGGGGTGGGCAAGACGACCACCACTGCCAATGTGGCCGTTGCCCTGGCTACCAGCGGCCAGAAGGTGGTCTGTATCGATGGGGACATCGGTTTACGCAATCTGGACGTGGTCTTAGGGTTAGAGAACCGGATCGTTTATGATCTGGTGGACGTGGTCGAAGGGCGCTGCCGTATACGCCAGGCGATGATCCGGGATAAGCAGTTGCCGGAGCTGTACCTGATCCCCGCCGCGCAGACGCGCGATAAATCGGCTGTTTCTCCCAGCGACATGGTGCGCCTGTGCGATGAGCTGCGCCAGGAGTTCGATTGGGTGCTGATCGATTCCCCGGCCGGGATCGAGCGCGGTTTCCGTAACTCAATCGCCCCGGCCGATGTGGTAGTGGTCGTCACCAATCCCGAGGTCTCAGCCGTTCGCGACGCCGACCGTATCATCGGCCTGATTGAAGCCGAAGAGAAAGGCCCGGCGCGCCTGGTGATCAATCGCCTGAACTCCAATATGGTCAAGCGTGGGGATATGCTCACCGCCGAAGACGTGTTGGAATTACTGGCCATCCAGCTGATCGGGGTCGTTCCGGAAGATCCCAATGTGGTGGTTTCCACCAACCGCGGCCAGCCGGTGGCGCTGGAACCCAAGACCAAGGCCGGGCTCGCTTTTCACAACATCGCACGCCGGTTAAAAGGAGAGCAAGTTCCTTTCCTCGATCTGGATGAGAAAGACGGTATTTTGAACCGGTTATCCAAGATGCTGCGCACCGGAGGAGACTGACATGGCCAGTTGGATGGATCGATTGGGGGCGCGCAAGCCGAAAAGCGCCGATCAGGCCAAAGAACGCCTGAAGCTGGTGCTGATTCACGACCGGACGGATATTTCTCCGGATACCCTGGATACTTTGAAGAACGAGATCCTCAACGTGATCGCGCAACATATTGACATCGACCCGGACGCAGTGCGCATTTCCATGGCGCAAGATGGGCGTGAGCAGCGTCTGGTGGCGGACATCCCTTTGAAATCGACCGTTCAACGCAAGAGAGTCGGGTAATATTTACAGGTTATGCGCAGAGATTTTTGGCGTAATTTTGATTTTTTGCTCTTTGGCAGTGTGATCATCCTATGCGTCTTCGGCATCGCCATGATTCATTCGGCGATTGCCGGAAGTCCCGAGATCACCGGTTCTGAACAACGCCAGGCCATCTTTGTAGGGGCGGGGTTGGTGCTGATCCTGGTGGTAGCCCTGATCGATTACCATTACTGGGCCTCACTGACCCGTATCATGTATATCGGTTCGCTGCTACTGTTACTGGTCATTTTCATTATCGGCCAGGCTCGCTTTGGTTCGGCGCGCTGGCTGGACACCGGCTTGATCTTGATCCAGCCGGCGGAGCTGGTCAAGATCGTCATGATCCTGGTCCTGGCGGACTTCTTTTCCCACCATATCGGTGAGGTCTACGACCTGCGCTGGGTGGCGCTCAGCTTTCTGCTGACCATTGGACTGGTGGTCTGGATCCTGCTCCAGCCGAACCTGAGCACTTCGATTGTGATCTTTGTGCTGTGGTTCTCGATGTTGTGGATGAGTGGGCTGCCACCCAAGTACCTGTTGCTCTTTACTGTACTGGGGCTGCTGGCCGCCATAGTAGCCTTCCCCTTCCTGGAGGAATACCAGCAGCTGCGGGTGATCAATTTTCTTTTCCCCGATCCCACCGCCCGCCATGGGAATTCCTACAACGTGGACCAGGCTCTGATCACGATTGGTTCCGGCGGCTGGTTTGGCCAGGGGTACGGCCACAGCACCCAGGTCCAGCTGCGGTTTTTGAAGGTCCGCCACACCGACTTCATCTTTTCGGCCATGGCGTCCGAGTTTGGTTTTATCGGTACGGTGCTGGTCATCGCCCTGCTGGTATTCGTCATCCTGCGCTGCTTCCGGGCGGCCAGGCTGGCGGCTGATCCGTTTGGTGGGCTGATCGCCCACGGGGTGGCTACCTTGCTGTTCTTCCAGACCATCGTGAACATCGGCGTGAACCTCAACGTGATCCCGGTGACCGGTCTGACCTTGCCATTTATCAGCTATGGGGGTAGCTCTCTGGTATCCCTGTTCTTGGGGATTGGATTGGTGGAAAGCGTCATTGCACGACATAAACCGTTAAGTTTTTAGGAGAATTTATTTTATGGCAGCCAACATACCCGCCCGGGTGCGATTTGCTCCTTCACCGACCGGGCATATGCACCTGGGGTCAGCTCGAACCGCGCTATATGATTATTTGCTCGCCCGCCAGACCGGCGGGCAGTTTGTGCTGCGCATCGAAGATACAGACCGCAAACGCTTCGTGCCCGGTGCAGAACAAGAATTGATGGATGGAATGAGCTGGTTGGGTCTGGAATGGGACGAAGGGCCAGACAAAGGCGGGCCTTATGGCCCTTACCGGCAGACGGAGCGCCGTGAGATCTACCAGGAATACGCCCAAAAACTAATCCAGAGCGGGCACGCCTACTATTGTTTTTGCACCCCCGAGCGGCTGGAACAGATGCGCCAGGAGCAGCAGCACCGCAAGGAATCGCCCCATTACGACGGTACCTGCCGCCGCATCGACCCGGACGAAGCTGCCCGCCGGGTGGCCAACGGCGAACGCCACGTGATCCGCTTCAAGACCCCCCGCGAAGGCACGACCACGGTGGTCGACCACCTGCGGGGCGCTATCACCGTGGATAACGAGCGGATCGATGATTACATTCTGGTCAAATCCGACGGGCTGGCGCTCTATCACCTGGCCGCCGCAGTAGACGACCACCTGATGCAGATCACCCATGTGATTCGTGGTTCCGAGTGGCTGCCCACTTTCCCCTTGCACGGATTGATTCAGCGTGCCTTCGGCTGGCAAGAACCGGTGTGGGTTCACCTATCGGTCTTCTTGAAGCCCAGCGGGAAAGGCAAGATGAGCAAGCGCGAGTCCAGCGAGCTGATCAAAGACGGCTACTCGGTGTTCGTCAAGGATCTGGAGTCGCTGGGCTACCTTCCCGAGGGTGTGGTCAACTGGATCTCACTGATGGGCTGGAGCTACGACGACCATACCGAGTTCTTCGACATGGCCAGCCTGGTGGAGAAGTTCAGCCTGGATAAGCTGAATCCCTCTCCGGCGGCGATCAATTTCACCAAGTTGGATTATTTCAATGGTTTGCACATCCGCGCCCTGTCCCAGGCAGACCTGGCCCAGCGCATCCGTCCTTATTTCGTGGAGCAGGGCTACGTTGTGGACGACCAGCGCCTGTACCAGATCGTGCCGCTGATCCGCGAACGGCTGACTACCCTGGACGATGCGGTGGCATTCGCCGGCTTCTTCTTCAAATCAGATTTGCAGCCGGTTCCCGAAGAACTGGTCGGCAAAGACCTGAGCGTAGTTCAATCGCTGGAAGTATTGCGCCGCTCGCTGGCCATCCTGGCGCCCCTGCCGGACGTCCGCCTGGAGACGTTGGAGCCTTTGATGCGCGAGTACGTGGACAACAGCGGGCTTAAAGCCGGCCAGGTGTTTGGCATTCTACGCGTGGCCATCACGGGGCAGAAAGTCAGCCCACCTCTGTTCGAAAGCATCGAGATTGTGGGCAAAGCCAAGGTACAGGAACGCCTGGAACAGGCCATCCACCTTCTGGAGGTCCTGGCCGCCGACGGCGTCGAGCGCTAGGCTTTCGCCCGGCCTCTAGCGGAGAGGCTCTTGCAGCATACGGCCGGAAAACGTAACCGGTGAGAGGCATTCCCGGGCGTTAGCGTCTGGAAATGCCTCTTTGTGCCTCTGGCGGCGAGGGTCCGATTCGTCGAGTGCAAACCCGCCTCAGGCGGGGCGGCAAATCACGGTTCATTCCCTGCCGGTGTCCTCTCCCCTGGGGTGTCGTCCGGACCGGGGAGACGCCACAGCCTGGCGCGCTACCCCTGTAAACCCTCATCTGGTTCCTCATGGTGAAAATCCATAAGACAAAATCCTGTTGTGGAGTTGTTATGTCGAATCTTGTCCAAGAAAAAGTAAAACAGGCCAGCGCGATCCTGGAAGAACTGGGGATCGACGCCTGGTTGACCTTTGCGCGTGAGACCTCAGCCGGGGGGGATCCCGTGCTGCCGTTGATTTATGGCAATAACAGTCTCACCTGGCAAAGCGCGCTGATCATTACCCGCCGCAAGGCCATTGCCGTCGTCGGGCGCTTTGAAGCCCATACCGCCCAGTCCACCGGCGCTTACGACGAGGTCATCCCTTACGACCAGTCAATCCGCCCGGCCCTGCGCGAAGCCCTGACCGCACTCGATCCGCAGAAAATTGCGATCAATACCTCCACCAGCGACGTGATGGCAGACGGTCTGACCCATGGGATGTACCAGGTGCTGTTGGACATGTTACAGGATACGCCCTTTGCCGGGCGGCTGATTTCCGCCGAAAAGGTCATCCGCACCCTGCGCGGGCGCAAGACGCCCAGCGAGCTGGCGCGCATCCGCACCGCCATCCGGACCACCGAACAGATCTACCGCGAGGCGTTCGACACGATCCAACCCGGGATGAGCGAACTCGAGATTGCCGCCTTTATGCACGGTCGTATGACTGAGCTGGGCGTGGACGTCGCCTGGAGCTACGAAATTTGCCCGGCCGTCAATGCGGGCCCCAATTCACCGGTTGGCCACGCAGCCCCGGGCCCGATTGTGCTGGAGCGCGGCCACATCTTACACATGGATTTCGGTGTGAAACAGGATAGTTATTGCGCTGATATCCAGCGCGTGGCATATTACCTGGCCCCGGGTGAAAGCCAGCCGCCGGCGGAGGTGCAGCGCGGTTTCGCGGCCGAGGTGGATGCGATCCACGCAGTGGTGGCCGCATTGAAGCCGGGCCTGAGCGGGCATGAGGCGGACGCCATTGCCCGGCAGACCATCACCCGCGCCGGTTATCCCGAGTTCATGTACGCCACCGGTCACCAGATGGGCCGGCTGGCCCACGATGGCGGTGGTGTCCTCGCCCCTGCCTGGGAGCGATACGGGGACGCG
>JAAZNB010000554.1 GCA_012798515.1 Chloroflexota bacterium | reverse complement strand
TTCCTTTGGAGGGTTGGGTATTTCGTTAAGCCTCGTGAAAGAAGTGGTTCAGCATCATAGAGGAAAATTATGGGTAGAAGGTGAACCCGGAAAGGGCGCAAGATTTCTCTTCACGCTTCCGCTGGTGAAATAAATCATGATGATGGGTTCTTTTACGACTTCGAATGTACGCGATCAAATATTGATTATTATGTCCGACCCGCAGGTCAGCTTTCTGCTGGAACGGGTGCTTGCTTCTGGCGGCTATTCGGTGATCAAGACCCAGGACTGGCCCAGTACGCAGAAAGAGCTGCAATCCAAAAGCCCGGCGATGATCATTTTGAGCGATAAGCTGGGAGAAAGCAACGGGTTGGACGTCGCTGCGGAGCTGGCGCAACGCTGGCCGGCTATTCCACTGTTGCTGTTCGTCGAAGAAGACACCCCGGAATTGTTAAAAAAAGCCCTCAGTGTGGGCGTCAGCGATTACCTGTGCCTGCCGTTGCGCGCCGAGGACATTACCAATGCCGTCCAGCGCAGCCTGGAAAAGGCCCGCCAGCGGCGGGAGTGGGTGCTGCTGGAGACTCGCCGCAACACGGCCAGTTTGCAGCGCAAGGTAGACGAGCTGGAGGCGCTGGCGCGCCTGGGACGCTCGATCACCGGCTCCCTGGACCTGGATAGTGTGCTTTCGGCCATCGTGGATGCGGCCGTGGAACTGACCGGGGCCGAAGAAGGCAGCCTGTTGCTGCTGGATGAGTCCACCGGCGAGCTGTACATGCGCGCGGCGCGCAATTTCCAGGACGAGTTCGTGCGCACTTTCCGCCTGCCGGTGCAGGACACCCTGGCCGGGTCAGTGCTGCGCACGGGAAAACCGGCCTTGTTGGACGAGGCTACCCCTCAGAAGATCAAAACGGCATACCTGGTGCACAGCCTGGTTTACGTACCCTTACAGCTGCATGACCGGGTCTTCGGTGTGCTGGGCGTGGACAATCGCCACGAACGGCTGCCGTTCAAAGACCGCGACGTCAAGCTGCTCTCGGCGTTTGCCGAATACGCTGTGATCGCTATCGAAAACGCACGCCTGTACGCCAACACGATCCTGGAGCGCAACAAGCTGGAGACGGTGTTGACCCAGATCCAGGACGGCGTGATCGTCCTTGACCTGGACCAACGCATTTTGCTGGTCAACCACACGGCCCAGCTGGCCTTTAGCCTCTCCGATCAGCCCCTGGCGGGCAAGAAACTCAACGAAGTATTCAGCCAATCCGAGATCCTGGAGCTGGTGGATAGCGCCGGCAAGAGCCTTTCGAATCGCCAGGAGATCACCGTCGACGACGGGCGTATATTCAGCATCCTGGTCACACCCATCCCGGCCATCGGGCTGGCCATTACCATGCACGACATTACCAACCTGAAGAAGCTGGATCGCATCAAGAGCGATTTCGTCAGCACGGTATCGCACGACTTACGTTCTCCGCTGACCGCCATCATGGGCTACGTGGAGCTGATCGAACGGGCCGGGACGGTCAACGACATGCAACGCGATTTCATCCGCCGCGTGCACGTCAACGTGACCAACATTACCAGCCTGATGGACGATCTGCTCAATTTGAGCCACATTGAATCAGGCTTCGACGGGAGCAAGGACAAGATCTACCTGGACCAGCTGGTAAGCTATTCGGCCGATAATTTTTCCAAACAGTTCAGTGACAAAAACCTGAAACTGGTCTATGAAATTCCTGATGCAGTTCCCCCGCTGTATGCCAATGCCATCCAGCTGCGCCAGATGCTGGATAACCTGCTGGCCAACGCGGTCAAGTACACGCCTTCCAACGGTACGGTCACCATCCACATGGAGGTCGAGCAGAACCAGATCATCATCCAGGTGCGCGACAGCGGGATTGGCATTCCGCCCATGGACCTGCCCTACATCTTCGACAAGTTCTACCGGGCCGGCAACGTGGGCAACGAGGTAACCGGCACCGGCCTGGGGCTGGCGATCGTCAAATCGATCGTCGAAAACCACAACGGGCGTATCTGGGTGGATTCGATCGTGGGGCAGGGCTCCACCTTTACGGTGGTGCTGCCGCTGGGGCAGCCCTGACCCTGCTCAACAACCAACCGGCTGTTCGATCCCTGGGCCATAGGCTTGCCCGGGGATTTTTGTTTACAGGGGAATAAGCCCGCTTCCGGCCTGGCGCGAGGGAAGCGCTTTGGGGAAAGGGCACAGGTGGTTAAAGACAGCCTCCGCTGGGGGCGGTGAATTAACCCAGCGGAGGCTTTCGCCAAAGGAGGAGACAGTGTTGAGCTTTTGGAGGTGTTTTCGATCCGTCTCCATCCCTATATTACTCGAATCTGCGATGGGTTGCAAAGCAATACGTCATTGTTTTTGGATGATATTGCTCTTTATTGAATCGACTAACATCATATCCGCACAAGGAGTTTTATTGGAAGGCCATCGCCACCCAATCGCCCATGTGGCGCGTCTCGATGCGCCGCAGGCCCTTTTTGACCGCCGCGGCTTCGACGCCGTCAGCCTGCTCGGCCAGGATGCCGGATAGGATCAGCGTACCGCCGGGGGTGAGCAGGTCTTGCAGCTCGTCGTCGAACAGGCGGATGATCACCGGGGCCAGGATGTTGGCCAGCACGAGGGGAGCGCGCTGCAAGGTAAACTCACCCTGGCGTACTTCTTTGACCGACCCTTTGCCGGGTTCGATACACTCCAGGACGTGATTGCGTTCGGCGTTCTCGTAGGTGGCTTTGACAGAAGCCGGGTCGATGTCCACCGCCAGGGCGTGGTTGGCGCCCAGGTGCAGGCAGGCAATCGACAGGATGCCGGACCCACAGCCCACATCGATGACGTCCTGGCCGGCCGCCTGGTAGACTTCGATCAGTTCCAGGCACAGCTGGGTGGTGGGGTGGGTGCCGGTGCCAAAGGCCATGCTGGGGTCGATGCGTACCGCCAGGCGGGTAGGATCCTCTGACTCGATCCAGGCCGGCAAGATCAGCAGCCGCTGGCCGATGGGAATGGGGTGATAGTGTTTTTTCCAGGAGGACATCCAGTCTTCGTCCTCGATGGTGCGGTACTGCGGCTCGGGCATGGCCTGGATCTGGCCGAGGTGCCACAGCGATTCGGCCAGCCGCTGGCGGGTCTCTTCGATGTGCTCGTCGATGAACAGGTAGGCATACACACGCACCGGGCCGTAGGGCGTGCCTTCGTCCTCGGCGTCGTTGTATTTCACCGTGCTTTCCACGACGACTCCATTGGAGGCAAAGCGGGACAGGACTTCGCTCACCGCTTCGGCCAGTTCGCCGTCAACCGTCAGGGACACTTCTAACCAATGTGCTTCAGCCACCAATCACTTCCTTTAATTTATCGAAGAAACTGCGTTCTTGAGGAGCGACCTCGCTGCCCAGGGTTTTGGCCAGTTGTTCAAACAACTGGCGCTGTTCCGTAGTAATGCGGGTTGGAATCTCGATGTTCACGATCACGTGCTGGTCGCCCCGGCCTGAGCCGCGCACGTGGGGCACCCCTTTGCCTTTGAGGGTAAAGATCTTACCCGGTTGTGTGCCGGCAGGGACCTTCAGGTTGGATTTGCCTTCTACCGTGGGGACCTCGATCTCAGCCCCCAGGACCGCCTGGGCCAGGTTGATGTTCAAATCGAGCAAGATGTCGTTCTGCCGGCGCCGGAAGAATTTGTGCGCCTTGACCTTGATCTCGATGTAAAGGTTGCCGTTGGGTCCGCCGTTGACGCCCGGCTGGCCTTCGCCAGACAGGCGGATCTGGGTGCCGTTGTCCACCCCGGCCGGGATGGGGACGATTTTACGCACCGTGCGCCGCTCCAGGCCTCGCCCGTGGCAGTTGTCACAGGGGCTGCCGATGGTCTCGCCCTTACCGTTGCAGGTCGGGCAGGTGGTTACCTGCACCATCGAGCCGAGGAAAGTTTGCCGCATGGTGCGCACTTCGCCGCGCCCGCCGCAGGTGGGGCAGCGAGTGGGGGTCGTGCCGGGCTTGGCGCCGTTTCCATGGCAGACACTGCATACTTCGTCGCGCGTAATCTCGATCTCTTTCTCGGTGCCGAAAACCGCTTCTTCGAAGCTGAGCTGCACCACATAAGAGAGATCAGCGCCGCGATGCGGGGCGTTGCGGCTGCGCTGCCGCCCGCCGCCCCCAAAACCGAAGAACTCCTCGAAGATATCCGAGAAATCCACCGTGCTGAAATCAGGCATACCGCCCATGCCCTGGACGCCGGCATGGCCATAACGGTCGTAGGCGGCGCGTTTATCGGCGTCGCTCAACACGGCGTAGGCTTCATTGATTTCTTTGAAACGTTCTTCGGCATCTGGCGACTTATTTACGTCCGGATGGTACTCGCGCGCCAGCTTGCGGAACGCCGATTTCAACTCGTCCGGGGTAGCACTACGGCTTACGCCAAGGATTTCGTAATAGTCTCTTTGTGCCATTTGTTGCTACTGTACCTGTACAATGTGTTCTGATTGAATGAGCTGCTTGAAGATCTTTGATGTGCAAAACCGGCGGCTCCGGCCACCGGATGTTGAACCCCGGCTGCCCTTTACGATTCGAGACAAGAGCAGCCGGGTGGGTTTATACCAACGTCACACCAGGGTGTGACAGAATCTCAAGCGTTTCTGAATTCTCCATCGACCACGTCATCACCTCCATCACTGCCGCCGCTGGTCCCTCCCTCGGGAGCGCCGCCGGTCTGGCCGGCCTGGGGAGGCGTTTCGGGGCCGTTCTGCTGGTACATGCCGGCGCCCAGGGTTTGCAGGATCTGGCTGAGGGCGTCGGTCTCCTGGCGGATGGCTTCGAGGTTATCGCCATTCATCAGGTCCCGCAGGGCTTTCACTTTGTCTTCGGCCTTGCTCTTGGCATCGGCGGG
>JAAZNB010000553.1 GCA_012798515.1 Chloroflexota bacterium | reverse complement strand
GGGCTGGCGGCCCTATCCGATGCCGCCCTGGAGCAGGCCGGGCAGCGCCAACAGGCAGCGGCCAGCGACCTGTACCGCAAGATCGGACAGACGGCCCGCCAGGCCATCCGGGAGATGCGCCTGTTCATCCACCAGCTGCGCCTGCCGGAGCTGGAACAGGCGGGGCTGATCGACGCCCTGGAGCTGCGCCTGGCCGCCGTGGAGGGCCGTTCAGACGTCAAGGCGCAGTTGGTCGCCGACCAGGATATCCGGCTGCCGCTGTCCATCGAAATGGCCTTCTACCACATCGCCCAGGAGGCGCTCAACAATTCGTTGAAACATGCCCAGGCCGCTCACGTGACCGTTACCTTGCAGCGCAGCCCCGCTGGGGTGGTCCTGGAAGTCGTGGACGACGGCCGGGGCTTCGACCCGGGGCAGGCCGGCCAGGGCGGCATGGGCCTGGGCAACATGCAGGCTCGGGCCAGGGAGATCGGCGCCTGCCTGGAGATTCTTTCCCAGCCCGGGCAGGGCGCCCGGGTGCGTCTCAGCCTGGAAGGCCTGTGACCGGCGCGGCAGGGGGTCTACTCCGGCAGGTCGCTAAAGACCTGTTTCATACGCCGGGCGTATTGGCGGAAGGCCTCCCGCCCCTGGGGCGAGAGGCTCAAACTGGTGTTGGGGCGCTTGTTCCTGAA
This sequence comes from Chloroflexota bacterium, assembly GCA_012798515.1. Lineage (GTDB taxonomy): Bacteria > Chloroflexota > Anaerolineae > Anaerolineales > Anaerolineaceae > JAAZNB01. The sequence goes on along the minus strand of JAAZNB010000553.1, from coordinate 888 downwards.
AGCCTTCTCGACCTGGACGTAGCCGGCTTCTTCCAGCTTGCTCAGATGGGCAGACAGGTTGCCCCAGGAGAGGCCGGTCTGGTTCATCAAGAAGGTAAAATCGGCGCTCTCGATCACGTAAAGCAGGGCCATCACGGCCAGGCGCGCCGGCTCGTGCACCAGGCGATCCAGGTCGACCAGTGAAGCAAATTCGTCTTGCAGGCCGGGATCAATCATGCTCCCTCCCGGGCGGCGGGTATTTCTGCACGAAGCGGACGAACAAAACCAGGCCGGGCAGTAGGGTCAGTACACCCAGCGCCAGGGGGTAGACGGGTCGGTTGAGGAAGATCATCAGGAACACGGCCAGCATCATCAGGAAGCCAATGTAATAACCGCGCGGGAAGTCCTGGAAATAGGCCGTCAGGGTCATGCCTACCCCCACGAATAAGGCTCCGACCGAGGCCACCACCAGATCCATGATCTCCCTGGGCCCCAACAGGCGGCCGACCGCCGCACCCAGGTCGGGAAGCAGCCAGACCAGGGCCGTGAAGAGCACCACGATGGCCTGGATAAAAACCACCAGGCCGAGAACAGCGGTCATCGTGCGGCGCCGTTTCTGGCGCGCCGCACCGAATTTGACCTGGCCCATTCTCGGCAAGGTAATGTATTTCTTCCCCAGCCAAAACAGCAGGTAAGCAAGTCCATACCCGCCTAGGGCCAGCAACAGGTTGGATAAGCGGTATCCTCCTGGCGGGCGATACAAAAAGACCGCCATCGAGACGGTGACCAGGCCATAGAACACGTCGCTCAGTCCATCCTGGTACACGGAGCGATAGGCCCTGCGTTCGATCTGTTTGAGATCCAAAGGGGTGGTCATAGGAAACTCCTTTCCCCGCCCAATACTTTGCT
>JAAZNB010000552.1 GCA_012798515.1 Chloroflexota bacterium | reverse complement strand
TTTTGTGCCGCCAGATACAGCCATCTCGCAGAAAAATCTTTTCTCCCCCTCTGCGCGGCGCTTTTGGCCGCGGAGAGGGGGCCGGGGGGAGTGGCAAAAGTCCGCAAATGCATCTGGCAATTTAGATGCGTTTACCCTGGCCCCTGGTATTCAGGGCCTGGACGGAATATCGAGTATAATTCCGGTTGGTCTGTCGTACAGATCGACGGACGAAGGATGTGGTGTGCCCCGAAAACGCTCTGTGGAAGATTTGTCGGTTGAGGAACTGCGCCGCCTGTTGATCGATAAACGGCGGGCGGAACGCCAGGCGCGCCTGGAGCGCTACCGCCAGACCGGCAGGACGATCGTGGTGGAACCCGCGGCGCCGGCCCCCGGTGCGGCGGGCGCCGGCCAGGCAGCGGAGGAAGAACCGTCCCTGGAGTCACGCCGCAAACCGCGCACTTTTCTCGACCGGGTGCTGTTCGTCATCGAGCTGCTGGCCGTGGCCGGGCTGTTGTTCGTGCTGCTCAACGGCGTCAACCTGCTGCGCAGCCTGAATACCGAAGTCGCTGCGGCCCTGGAACAGCCCACCCTGACGGCCACCCCCCTGATCATGGCTGTGGTGCTGCCGTCCGGCCATACTCCCCCCAACGCCCCGGGAGGCGTACGCCCCAACGACGCCGAGATCCCGGAGCACCTGCGCCCGCTGGTGCAGACGCTGGCTGACCTGCCCGTGCCGACCCAGGGACCGCAGCAGGCTGTGCGGGTGCAGATCCCGTCCATCAGCGTGGACGCACCGGTGGTGCAGGGTGACGGCTGGGAGCAGCTCAAGAAAGGCGTGGGGCAGCACATCGGTTCGCCCAACCCCGGCGAAACCGGTAACGTCGTCCTGACGGCGCACAACGACGTCTTTGGAGAAATCTTCCGCGACCTGGACCGGCTGCGCGAGGGCGACGTGGTCACTGTGTTCACCAACCAGCGTTCCTATACCTACGTCGTGCGCCAGACGCAGATCGTCGAACCGACCGCGGTAGAGGTCATGGGCCCCAGTCAGGACCCCGTGGTCACCCTGATTTCGTGTTATCCCTACCTGGTGGACAACAAGCGCATCGTGGTGACCGCTTATTTGCAAGATCAACCTTGAAAACTTCTTTCCGCGTGGTATATTTCCTTGCGGAATCACTTTTAACAGGAGTCATCTCATGGCTAAGAAACAAAAACGACAGGTCAATCGCAGCTACATCAACGTATCTTCCCAGGCCGAAGCCTCCGCGCCGGCTTCCTCCGCTTCCTCTCGCTCCGCTGCCAACGTGGAGTTCAACCCGGATTACAGCTACGTGATCCAGGATCTCAAGCGGATTGGCATTCTGGCGGTGTCCTTTATCGGTATTCTGGTGGTGCTGTCTTTCTTCCTGCGGTAGATCTGCATTTTCCTGTCTTCCCGTTTCGAACCATTGCCGGTTCGCGCCGGGGGTAGATCGATTCCCGAGACGGAGAAATACATGTCCCCCATGTTCGTTCCAGGGCCGGTTGACGTTGCGCCTGAGGTGCTGGCCGCCCAGGCCAGGCCGATGATGCCGCACCGCAGCAAAGAATTCGAGACGCTGTTCCAGCGGACCGCCGAGAAGGCGCAAAAGCTGTTCTATACCCAGAATCGCATCTTTCAAGGGACGGCTTCCGGGTCTGGCATGCAAGAAGCCGGGGTGCGCAATTTCGTGCAGGACACAGTGTTGGCCTGCGTGAATGGCGCTTTTGCCGAACGCTGGTATGACGTCGCCGTGGCGAACGGCAAACAGGCCGACCGCCTGGAGGTGGAATGGGGCAAGGCGGTCACGCCAGACCTGCTGGAAGACGCCCTGCGCAAGAAGCACTACGAGGCCGTCACTATCGTGCATAACGAGACTTCCACCGGGGTGCAGAACCCGGTCCAGGAGCTGGCGGCGGTGGTGCAGGAGCTCAGCCCCGATACGCTGGTGCTGGTAGATGCGGTCTCGTCCTTGGGCGGGGTCAAGATCGAAATGGATGCCTGGGGCATCGATTTTCTGCTGACCTCGTCCCAGAAATGCCTGGCCCTGCCCCCCGGTCTCTCCCTGGCCTCAGCCTCGGACCGTGCTATGCAGAAAGCCGAGACGGTCAAAAACCGGGGCTGGTATTTCGACCTGCTGCGCATGGAGAAACACCGTCTGAAAGACTCTACCCCCATGACGCCGGCGATGCCGTTGATCTACGCCCTGGACGTGCAGCTCGACCGCATCTTCGTCGAGGGCCTGGAGGAACGTTTTGCCCGCCACGCCGCCATGGCCGCCCGGGTGCAGGCCTGGGCCCTCGAACGCGGCATGCCCCTGGTGGCGGCCGAAGGCTACCGCTCCAACACCGTCACAGCCATCCACAATGAGCGTGGTTTCCCCGTTGCCGAACTCAACAAGTTCCTCTTCCAGCGCGGCATGCGCATCGCCAACGGATATGGCGGGCTGAAAGAGGTCAGTTTCCGTATCGCACACATGGGCGAGCTGCAACTGAGCGACATCGACACGCTTTTATCGGCCATGGACGAGTTCCTGGCGTAAAGCCGGGCACGGGACGCCGCAAGCAATCCCTCCGAAAAACTGCATACGGCCTGATCTGCTCCGGCCTTAGAAATACGACCGCCCCGGCGTGACCGGGGCGGTGATGGGTTAATTTAGAAAGCCGGCGTGGAAGAGGCTATTGATCCGGCTGGATCTTGTAGTGGAACAGCGTAGACCCGGCTACCATGCCGATCTTGTCCAGGCGGTTCTTCAGCACGGCCCAATAGGGATCCGCTTCGGAGAGCATGTATTCATTGCCGTAGACGTAATCCAGGCCGATGCGGTCGAGATAGTCCCGGGCGTTGCCGGCCTGCAGGTGCTGGAAGTATTCGTAGCTGTTGATCAGCCCATCCAGGTTGACCACGGTGCGGTCTTTAATGAAGTAGGCAATCGTCCCACCGCCGGTAGAGCCGATCAGGTCCCCGGGCTGGGTGATTGCCTCCAGGGCCTGGGCGCCGCCCAGGTAAGCCTCTTTGTTTTCGTCCCACACGACCCAGGGCGCCATGCTTTTCAGCATGTTCCAGTTGGCCGAGACGAGCATCACGCCCAACACGGCCGTGATCCCCCAGTTGACCCACGTCCCGCCGGGAATGCGCCGGATGAGGTTGTATATCCCCTCCACCACCAGAGCGCCCATGATCACGGTCAGGATCAGCTCGCTGACCCAATACCAGCGGATCGATTCGACGTAGCCGATGGCTTTATACGAACCCACGTGGATCATACAGGCGGTAAAGAAAGCCAGGAGGCCCAATTGCCACATCCATTGG
>JAAZNB010000551.1 GCA_012798515.1 Chloroflexota bacterium | reverse complement strand
TAACACGGTCCAGCCTGGCTATACCCAACCCAGGCTGCGCGCCAGGGTGGCGGTGAGGAAGGTGACCAGGAAGGCCAGCCCCAGGGTGATGACCACGCTCAATGCAGCCCATTTGGCGCTCTTGGTCTCTTTGTAAATGGTCATGATGGTCGTGGCGCACGGATTGTGCAGCAGCGAGAAGAGCATCAGGTTGATCGCCGTGAGCAGCGTCCAGCCGTGGCCGCCCACCAGCAGGGCGTGCAGGCTGGAAAAGTCCGGCACGTCGGTCATCATGCCCACCCCGGTATAGACCATCATCATGGTAGGCACCACGATCTCGTTGGCCGGGATGGCGATGATGTAAGCCAACAGGATGACGCCATCCAATCCCAGGGCCACGCCGAAGGGGTTGAGGAAATCGGCAATCTGCTGGGCCAGGCTGGCGCCGCCGACCGAGATATTGGCCAGCAGCCAGATGACTGCCCCGGCGGGCGCCGCGGTCATGATGGCGCGCCACAGCACAAAGACGGTGCGGTCGATCAACGAGGTGTACAGGATACGCCCGACGTTGGGCTTGCGGTAGGGCGGCAGCTCCAGGGTGAAGGCCGAGGCCTCGCCTTTGAGGATGGTGCGCGACAGGGCCCAGGAGACCAGCAGGGTAAAGAACACGCCCACCAGCACCACCAGCACCACCGAGCCGGCGGCCACGAAAGAGGCCACCACCGGCGGGAAGGCCGCGGCCACGAACACAGTGGCCAGCATGATCAGGGTAGGGAAGCGCCCGTTGCAGGGCACGAAGTTGTTGGTCAGGATGGCGATCAGGCGCTCGCGGGGCGAGTCGATCACCCGGGTCGAGATCACCCCGGCGGCGTTGCAGCCAAAACCCATGGCCATGGACAGGGACTGCTTGCCGTGGGCGCCGGCTTTCTTGAACAGCCAGTCCATGTTGAAGGCCACCCGCGGCAGGTAGCCCAGGTCTTCCAGGATGGTGAAGATGGGGAAGAAAATAGCCATCGGCGGCAGCATCACGCTGATCACCCAGGCCAGGCCGCGATACACGCCGTGCCAGATGAAGCCGGTCAGCCACCAGGGCGCGCCCAGGTTGGTAAACAGGGTCGCGGCCTGGTCTTCCACCCAGAACAGGGCGTCGGCCAGCATGGCCGAGGGCACGTTGGCGCCGACGATGGTCACCCAGAACACGGCGGCCAGGAGCAGCAGCATGAGCGGCAGGCCGAAGATCGGCGAGGTCACCAGGCGGTCGATGCGCTGGTCCAGGTCGTATTTACGGTCCGCATTGGTGTGTACAGCGCGCTGGGCGATACGCTCGGCCTCGCTGTACAGGGAATTGACCATCTCGTCACGAAAGCCGTGGTCCAATTGCAGGCGCAGATCTTCGGCCTGTTGGAGGACGTCTTGGGGGGTAATACTTGCATTGGTCATGGCGTCCTCCTACTGGCGGCCTTCGACGGCCATCTTGCGGCTGAACTGGACGTCCTGGTTCTGTTGGCGGCGGGTCAGGTCGACCAGCTCGCCGCTGATCAGGGCCTGCTGCACCCGGTCGTCGCCGTCCAGAAGGCGGATGGCCAGCCAGCGGGCGTTGGGAATTTCGGGGTAGAGGGACTCGATCTGCGTCGCCAGGCGGGTGACGGCGTGCTGGAACTCGGGCGTTCCCTGGATGCGCAGCGGCTTGGTGAGGATCTCGCCCTCGATCACCCCGGCAATGGTACTCAGCAGGGTCTGCATGCCTTCGCCGGTGCGGGCCACGATGGGGATACAGGGGACGCCCAGGTCGCGCGACAGGCTGCGCGTGTCCACTTCCATACCCTTGCGGCGGGCCTCGTCCATCAGGTTGACGGCCACCACCACCCGGTCGGTGATCTCCATGACCTGCATGGCCAGGTTGAGGTTGCGCTCCAGGGCGGTGGCGTCGGTGACCACCACGGTGCAGTCCGGCTGGCCGAAGAGAATGAAGTTGCGCGCCACGTCCTCGTCTTGCGAGGCGGAGAGCAGCGAATAGGTGCCGGGCAGGTCTACCAGCTTGTAACGGATGCTGTTGAACTCGTAGCCGCCCTCGGCGCGGGTAACCGTCTTACCCGGCCAGTTGCCGGTGTGCTGGTTGAGGCCGGTGAGTGCGTTGAACACGGTGGACTTGCCGGTATTGGGGTTGCCGGCCAGGGCCACCACCCGGTCGTATTTTTCAAGTTTGAGGCCCATCTGGGCCAGGCGTGCGTTGGCCGGGCAGGTCTCGCACGGGGAAGTCTGGGTTAAAGCGGAAGTTCTCATCAGATACCTCTATTGGACGGGATCATACGACCGGGCGCCATCGTTTTGCGTGGGATGAACCCAGATCATGGCGGCCTGGTCGTTGCGGAGGGCAATCAAGGTGCCGCGCACGCGGTAGGCGCGCGGCTCACGGAAAGCGTTTTCGAGCTCAGGGAAGATAGTCGTCCCGGGGGTCAGGCCCAGGTCGAGGAAGCGCCGGCGGGTAAAGCCCTGGCAGCGTTCGTCGAGCAGCACGATCTCGGCCTTGGCGCGGTCGGGCAGGGCGCTGAGCGGGATGGCCTCCTCCGGGATGGCTTCTTCCCGGCTGATGACCTGCAGGTAGACGTTGGCAGCAATGGGGGCGGCGATGACGTACTCGTTCTCGCCATCGGTGAGCACGTATTTCTCCGGGCCGTTCTCCAACACCGAGACCACCTGCCCCACGTGCAGGCCAATGGCCAGGAGCTGGGCGTAGGCCACGGTGGGCTCGTCCTCCAGGTGCACGATCTTGCCGCGCTGCCCGTCTACCCAGGCCGTCAGGGGCACCGACTGGGTGGTATCCTGCGGCCGGTGGCGCAGGGCGCCGCCGGCGCTGGGGATGGGGTCGCCGTGCGGGTCGCTGGCCGGGTGGCCCAGCGAGGCATCCAGGGCGTCGATCTGGGCCAGGGTCATGCCGTGCTCGCGCTGGTGGGCAATGGAATGGATTTGTTCGAGCGGCATACGCGCCTCGTCGGCCAGGTAACGTTCCCACAAGCGGTGGGCGCGCACCACCTGCAAGGCCCAATGGCGGCCTTCGGAGGTGAGGGTCACATCGCAGTCACAGTTTTCGACCAGGCCCTGGGATTGCAGCTGGCCGACCAGCTGCAAGATGCTGCGCTCGGAAAGGTGCAGCGCCCCGGCCAGGGTATCCCGATGGACGCTGCGGCCTTCCTGGGCCGCGTTGAACATGTACTTCAAGGCGTCCTCGATCTGCTGGCGCTGGCTGGCCAGTTTCCAGGCCTGCCAACGCGCCAGCAAGCCGCGGCGAGGCCAAAAGACCAGGGCAGCCAGGACGGCGAGTAAGAGGAAATAAAGGATAAATGAAGTGGAGTACTGCATACGATCTCCGTTTAGGCTACTTGTAAATCAGATTTAGTTATGTCTAAATTATAGGGTTAAATCACGATTTGTCAAGAGACAGACTGCCCGCCGGCGTCCAGGAGTTCGACCAACCCGGCCGGCACCCAACCGGTGCGCCCATC
>JAAZNB010000550.1 GCA_012798515.1 Chloroflexota bacterium | reverse complement strand
GGCGATCATTCCGACGTCATGGCCGCCCGCCAGACCGGCTTTGCCCTGCTGGCTTCATCCAGCGTTCAGGAGGCGCAGGACATGGCCCTGGTATGCCAGGCCGCCACGTTACAATCCCGCGTGCCATTTCTCCACTTTTTCGATGGCTTCCGCACCTCGCGCGAGATCAACAAGATCAAACTGCTGGACGATGATACCCTGCGCACTTTGATCGACCTCGAGCAGGTGCGCGCTCACCGCGCTCGCGCGCTCACTCCCGATCGGCCGGTCCTGCGCGGCTCGGCCCAGAACCCGGACGTGTACTTCCAGGGCCGTGAAGCGGTCAATCCCTTCTACCTGGCCTGCCCGGGCATTGTGCAAGACAAGCTGGACCTCTTTGCCCGGTTGACCGGCCGCGCTTACCGCCTGTTCGATTACGAAGGCGCCCCGGACGCTGAGCGCGTCCTGGTCTTGATGGGCTCCGGCGCCGAGACCGCCATGGACACGGCCCGCCGCCTGGTCGAAAGTGGTGAAAAGGTAGGCGTGCTCAAAGTACGCCTGTACCGGCCCTTCTCTGTAGAGCATTTCGTCAAGGCCCTGCCGGCTACGGTCAAAAGCATCGCCGTGCTGGACCGCTGCAAGGAACCCGGCGCGACCGGCGAACCACTCTACCAGGACGTGCTGGCGGCCCTGGCCGAAGGCTGGGACGGCGACCTGCCGCGCGTCAGCGGGGGACGCTATGGCCTGGCCTCCAAAGAATTCACCCCGGCCATGGTCAAGGCCGTCTTCGACGAGCTGGACCAGCCGGCGCCCAAGACCCATTTCACCGTGGGCATTCACGACGACGTTACCCACACCAGCCTGGACATCGATCCGCATTTTTCCGTCGAAGATCCTGAAACCATCCGCTGCGTGTTCTGGGGCCTGGGCTCGGATGGCACGGTCGGCGCCAACAAGAATTCGATCAAGATCATCGGCGAGGAGACCCCCTTCTACGCCCAGGGGTACTATTACAACGACTCGAAAAAGGCCGGCACGGTAACCATCTCGCACCTGCGTTTCGGGCCTCACCCCATTCGCGCTCCCTACCTGATCCAGCAGGCCAACTTCGTCGCCTGTCACCAATCCACTTTCATGGAGCGCTACGATGTTCTGGCCTGCGCCGCCCCGGGCGCCGTCTTCCTGCTCAACAGCATCTACCCCGTTGAAGAAGTATGGGATCACCTGCCCCAGGAAGCTCAACAGACCATCCTGGCAAAGAAGCTGCGCATGTTCGTCATCGACGCCTACGCAGTCGCCGGCCAGGCCGGCATGGGACAGCGTATCAACACCATCATGCAGACCTGTTTCTTTGCCATCAGCGGCGTCCTGCCCCGCGAACAGGCCATCCGCCACATCAAAGACAGCATTCAGAAAACTTACGGCAAGCGCGGGCCCAGTGTGGTGCAGCAAAATTTCGCCGCCGTGGATATGAGCCTGGAAAACCTGCACGCGGTCGCCGTGCCCGGCCAGGTCACCAGCCAGTTCACCCGCCCGGCTCCCGTCCCGCAGGAAGCCCCAGAATTCGTGCGCAACGTGCTGGCCCCCATGATCGCCCTGCAGGGTGAAGATATACCCGTCAGCGCCATGCCTGTGGACGGCACGTTCCCTACCGGCACCGCCCGCTGGGAAAAACGCAACATTGCCCTGAGCATCCCGGTCTGGGAGCCGGAGCTGTGTATCCAATGCGGGAAGTGTACCTTCGTCTGCCCGCACGCCGCCATCCGCGGCAAGGTTTACGCCCCCGATCTGCTCGACCAGGCGCCCCAGGGGTTCCTGGCCGCCGGCGCCCGCTGGAAAGAATTCCCCGGGCAGAAATACAGCCTGCAGGTGGCGCCTGAGGACTGCACCGGCTGCGGCCTGTGCGTCGAGATCTGCCCCGCGGTGGATAAGCAACAGCCCGAACATAAAGCATTGTCCATGGCGCCCCAGCCGCCACTGCGCCAGAGCACAGCCGCACATTGGGAATTCTTCCTGAGCCTGCCCGAGGTGGACCGCACCGCGCTCAGCCTGAAAACGGTCAAGAACGCCGCCCTGCTCCAGCCCCTGTTCGAGTTTTCCGGCGCCTGTTCCGGCTGCGGCGAAACGCCCTACGTGCGCCTGCTCTCGCAGCTGTTCGGCGACCGGATCCTGGTTGCCAACGCTACCGGCTGCTCTTCGATCTATGGCGGGAACCTGCCCACCACCCCCTGGACCAGGGACGCGCATGGCCGCGGCCCGGCCTGGTCCAATTCCCTGTTCGAGGATAACGCCGAGTTCGGCCTGGGCATGCGCCTGAGCCTGGACCAGCAGTGTGGCCACGCCCGGGAGCTGCTCTCCCAGGCGGCCGGGCGGGTGGGGAACGAACTGGCACAGGCCATCCTGAACGCCGATCAAAGCCATGAAGACGGTATCCAGGCCCAACGCCAACGGATCGCCCGGTTGAAAGAACACCTGGAGGGCTCGCCAGACCCGGCCGACCTGGAACTGCTCAGCCTGGCCGATGGGCTGGTGCGCAAAAGCGTATGGATCGTTGGCGGGGACGGTTGGGCTTACGACATCGGCTACGGCGGCCTGGATCACGTGCTGGCGTCCGGGCGCAACGTCAACCTGCTCGTCCTGGACACGGAAGTCTACTCCAACACCGGCGGCCAGGCCTCCAAAGCCACCTCGCGGGCGGCCGTGGCGCGTTTTGCCGCCCAGGGCAAGGGGCTGCCCAAGAAAGACCTGGGACTCATGGCCATGTCGTACGGCTACGTCTATGTGGCGCGCGTCGCCCTGGGCGGCAGCGACCAGCAGACCCTGGCCGCCTTCCAGGAGGCGGATGCCTACGATGGCCCATCCCTGATTATTGCCTATGCGCACTGCATCGAGCACGGCATCGAGATGCAAACCGGCCTGAGCCAGCAAAAACGGGCCGTCCAGTCCGGCTACTGGCCGTTGTATCGCTACCATCCGGAACGCGCTGCCGCCGGCCAGAACCCGCTGGTCATGGATTCCAAAGCGCCCTCGATCCCCCTGGAGTCCTTCGCCTACCAGGAAAATCGCTTCCGCTCCCTGCTCCAGGCCAATGAACAGCGCGCTGAAGCCCTGCTGGAGCAGGCCCAGAGCGACGTCCAGGCGCGTTGGGAACGTTACCGCCACCTGGCCGCCGCCGGTCAGGGGGGCGCCGGACCGGATAAACCGGCAGCCGGAGATTAACGGCCTCAGCGGGCCAGGGACATTTTCCTCGTCCACTTAACCAAAAGCGGCAGCCAGGATGCTGCCGCTTTTGATATCTGCCTGTAGAGGTGCTGCAAAGGCCGTGTGCGGGGCGTGGACCAGCATTCCTCGCACTACGAGCCCTGCGGAGCCCGTGCCTAAGGCACGAGCTCCTCCGGCCTATCCGCTTCGATGCTAATCAATACCGCCCGCACCACAGTGCGTGAAGCATAGGCCTTGCGCCACGGGATGTAATCGTTGCAGGTCAACAAGGTCAGCCAGGTGTACCCATCGTTCTCGAAGATGGAAAAGTCGGCCGTGCTCACCGTACGGAGCTGGCGCAGCTCATATACATAGCGCTCGCCTTGCATGTGCAGGATCACCAGGTCACCCCAGGAAAGCGTATCCAGGTCGTGGAACGGCCCGGGGGTGCCATCCGCCAGGGTCAAATGGCCGGTGATGCCGGAGGTGCCTACCTGGCCTGGATAGGTCGTCCCTTCCAGGTATCCGGCCTGGTTGGAAAGCCAGGTCAGGTCCCAGCCCCCGTCCACCAGGGGCACGCCGGTGACCGGCATGGACAGCCCCAGGCGGGGAATTTCCAGCCACACGTCGCCCAGGCCGGCGTAAGCTTTTTCCGCCGGCTGGGCCGGCAGACGGGTCATTTCGCCCGGGGCAAAGCCGGTGGAGGGCAGTTCGTCCTCGGGCAGGGTAAGCACTGCCGAGGCCGCGGCGTGGTAGTTGTTGGGCGCCAGGGCGGTTGGATCATACCAACGCTCGGTAGAATGGATGTTGTGGGTCGAACGCTGGACCGGCCCGGGGGGCGTCAGGCTGGGGTCGATCTCCAGGCTGGTCCATTCCAGGCTGGCGGCATTTACCACGGGTGAGGGGCCGATAAACGTCGCTTTGAAGGCGATGGACGCAGACTGGCCGACGGGGAACACGTTCCAGACGAAGCGCAGCGTCGCCGTGGTTGGATCGTAAGTAAAGCTGGTGGGAGCCAACCCGCTGGTGACCACGCTGCCTGTGACGTAGCCCAGGCCGGTGGGCAGTACGTCGGTCATGATCACGTCGTATGCCGTGGCCGTGCTGCTCGTAGCGTGAGAGATATCCAGGGTGAAGTCGATCGGCGTCCCGTACACGGCCACATTGGGATTGGCGGTCTTGACGATCTCCATCTTGGGCTCGGTGATCGTCACGGGAGTGGCTTCACCGGACAATTTGCTGCTGGTATTCCAGGTCCAATCGATGTGATTGTTCAGGTTCGAGACGCCGTCCACATTGGAAGCGACATCCAATACGATAGCTTCGTAAACGATCTCCAGGGTCTCGTCGGCCGTACTGGTCACGTTCCCCAGGTCGAAAGACACCCGGCGGCCCTGATCCGCCGTATCGGTACTGCTGGCGGGTTCGGCGCTGACCAGTGGATTGGTCGAGGCAGGCGTGCTATCACAGGCCGCGGCAAAGCCACCGGCCAGGTCGGTCGTCAGCGTCCCGGGGGTGATGCTGACACAACGGACGAAAGCCAGGCCCGGGTCCATTACATCCAGCGCCTTGAGGTTGTACATCGTCCCTGCCGGCACATTCAAATGGACGGTATAGGTGAGGATCTCGCCGATGAAGACTTCTTCCGGGTCGGCCGGCGCGGCCGGCGGAGCGCTGCCGGAGTCGGCTTCAGAAGTGCCGGTCAGGCTTTTGATCTCCGTAGTAGCCAGGTTGTCCGTGTCTGTATCCTGCCCGGATGCGCCGGAGGTGTTATCCCGCACGGTCACTTCGTTGGTAATCGAACTTCCCGCCGGGGTGTCGTTTACCCTGGCCACCACGTCAAAGGAGATCGAGTCGCCAACGACCAGGTTGGCCAGGCCGGGAATGCTGCTGCTCGTCCAGGTCAACACGTTCCCCACCACCGAAGACGGAGGCACGGGCGTCGATCCCTGGTAGGCATTCTGGAAAGTCACGTCGGCCGGGAGAGTGTCGGTGACGGTCAGGTCTGCCAGGTCAGTTCCACCGGTATTTTCGATTACGATGTGATAGGTCAGAACCGCTCCCGGCGAAACGATAGAAACGCTGTCGTCTTTGGTGACGGTCACCTCTGCCGGCTGGTCCGACTCGGTGTCGGTGTTGTTGCTGGTATCCGTCTCGGTGTACCCGCTGGGCGCCTCCACGCGAGCCGTATTGTCCAACACCCCACTGGCCGTAGCCAGGATCTGGGCCGACACGTGGTAGGTGACGCTCTCGCCGTACAACAGGTCGACGTCATCCGTGAACGGGCTGGCCGTTCCATCGGTACAGTTAACCGTCGTGGGAGTCGCGACGTCGCAGGTCCACGTCCAACTGCTGAGTTGAGACGGCATGCTATCCGAGACGTGAATGTCCGTCACGTTGGCCGGCCCGTTGTTGGTGACCACGACCTCGTAGTCGATCGTGCCGCCGGCCACGTAGTAATCCACGCTGTTGGTCTTGGTGATGGCCAGATCAACCTGCGGGCCACTGTAGACGCCAAAATCGACCCGCAGCTCGGTAGTTTGCCCGGTGGCATCGTCGCTCGTCTGCTCGGCCCCCGGAGTGAGGGTGACGACCTGGGTCTGGATATAACCGCCCAGGCCGAGGACACCGTTGGCTTCGTAGCCATTATCGTCCGAATCTGTCAACACCAGGTCTGCGTCGGGCGCCGGTTCGGTGCTGCCGCCCGTACTGGAACGGAAGTCGCGCAACGCCTCTGTGCCCTCGAATTCGGTATGCGGGATACGCACGATGTAATCGCCTGCCGGCAGCCCGCTGATCGAGTAGTTCCCGCTGGAATTGGTCCGAGTGGTATGGATCAGTTTGGTGCCATCGGCCGACCACAGCTCTATGTCGACGTAAGCAACCCCGCCTTCCGTGCCATTGAGTGTGCCGCTGTTATCGCTGTCGAGCCACACCAGGTCGCCCAGGCGTAGGGTGTAAAAACCAAAATCAACCGTCATGTTGGCCTGGCCATCCGGCTGTCCCTGCCCGCCCGGCCCCAGGTCCGCCTCACTCAGCGGCTCACTGGTCTCAGACGGGCCCAGGGTCACCACTGACGATGCCACCCCGTTTAGCAAGGGCCCGGTGAACTGTAAATTACCATTGTCGTCCGAATCGATATCGCTGTTGGCCAGCGCGGCCGTCGTTTCTGACAGCTGGCCGGCGGTATCGAAGTAAGTGCCTGAGGACCAGTAACCGCTCAACCCTCCGCCGTTGAATTCGCTGTACGGAATGCCGACGATGTAGTCGCCCGGGTAGAGCCGGTCGAAACGATAATATCCATCGGCGTCCGTCACCACCCCGCCGGAGGCATCATCGGCCGTCCCCAGGATACCATCCGGGCCGACCGGGATCTCGGTCCCATCCGCGGCGAAGAGCTGCACCGTGACGCCCCCCACACCCACTTCGGTGCCATTGATCAGGCTGTCGTTGTTGGTGTCGAACCATACCCGGTTGCCCAACGAGAACAGCGGAGTGAAACCAAAATCGACCGTACGGTTGGAATAAGCGTCTTCGGCCTCGCCGGGCTGCGGGTTGGGGGTCGGGTTGGTCTCTCCCAACGGCTCGTTGCCCATCGGGCCCAATTGCACCGGGTGGCTGCGCACAGTACCACCCGAGACGAACACCCCATTGTCGTCATCGTCATCTGTATCGACGTCTGCGTCGCCGGCGTCCACCGTGCTGCTGGCATAGCTATCCGGCGTGACAACCTCGACGATATAAATGTCGGGGATCAAATTGTCGAAGCGATAGTACCCATCCGTGTCGGTGGTCGTCGTGGCGAAAACCGCCCCATCGGGGGTGCCGTTGTTATCGGAGTCACGGTACAGATTCACCGTAACCCCCGCGATGCCCGGCTCGGTGCCATCCCGCACACCATTGTTGCCCCCGCCACCGCCGGCGCCGTTATCCAACCACACCCGGTTCCCCAGGCTAAAGGGCGGGATGAAACCAAAATCGACGGTCAGGTTGCTGGTCGTGTCCGTCTCGCCGTAACGGCCCATCGACGCCGGGCCATCCCACTCGGTGGGGTTGATCCCCAGGTTGGGCGTGGCCGGGTTGGAATCCGGATCCGCCTGGCCACTGACGTGTGTCTCGCCGGTCGGGGTGTCCACCCCGCGGGTCAGAACGGTCGGGTTGCTGAACACGCCGTCCGTCTCGGGCGTATCGGTATTGATACCTTTATCGTAGTCATCGGCGTCATTCGAAAAAGTAGGCACACTGCTGTGCCAGCCGTCCAGGGGCTTGCCGGCAGCAAATTCACTGGCCGGGATCTCGACGATATACGTGCCCGGGTCCAGGTTATCGAAAAGGTAGAAACCATTGGCATCCGTAATATCGGTGCGGATGCGTTCCCCGGAATCAGCCTGTCCATTGCCATTGCCATCCCGGTAGAGACGCACCAGCACGCCCTCCACCGGTCGTTCGGTAGACTGCCAGATGCCATCATTGGCAGAGCTCTCCCCGCTGCCATAGCCATCGTCTTTCCAAACGAAGTTGCCAAGACTGAAAGGCATATCCGCGCCGCCAAAGAAGCCAAAATCGATGGTGAGGTCGCTGCTGTTATCCTGTTCACCGTTGACGCCGCGCCGCCGCCCGGATGGGCCGTCGCGATTGTTGGAAGACAGGTCCGTTTCCCCGGTGGGCTCGGTGGAAGGCTGTAAAGTAAAGCTGGCACTGAGCACTTCCAGGCCCGGCGTCACCGGGTCGATGCCGTTGTCGTTCCGGTCGCCATTTGCCGAGCTCGGGTTAACATACGTGGACGACGATGGCCCCCCGGTGCTGCTGCGCAGCTGGTACAGCGGTTGTCCATAGTCAAAATTACTGGAGGGAATACCGATCACGTACTGGTTATTGCCCGGCGTGCTCGAATCGTAGGGGATATTGCTGAACAGGTAATAGCCCCGGCT
>JAAZNB010000080.1 GCA_012798515.1 Chloroflexota bacterium | reverse complement strand
TTGAAACCGACCACGATGGCCTTGGAGGCCGCGGCCAGCATGACGTCGCTTTCGCTGATGGTGCCGGTGCCCGAATGCAAGATGTTGACTGAGATCTCGCCTTTGTTGAGCTCGTTGAGGGAATTGATGATGGGTTCCAGCGAGCCCTGGACATCGGCCTTGATCACCAGGCGCAGTTCACGAACCTCGCCGGCCTGGTAACGGGTGAACAACTCTTCCAGGGTGGCCTTGGGCACCTGGCTCTGGCGTTGAGCCTCCTGGATCTTGCGCTGCTCCACCACCTCGCGTGCTTCACGCTCGGACTGATAGACCTGGAACAGTTCGCCGGCGGTGGGGACGTCGTTGAGGCCCATGACCTGCACCGGGGTGGACGGGCCGGCTTTACGCAACTTGCGCCCGCGATAATCGAACATGGCCCGGATGCGCCCGTAGGCTGAACCGGCCAGAACCACATCGCCGATTTGCAGCGAGCCGTTCTGCACCAGCAGAGAGGCCACGACGCCCTTGGCTTTCTCGACGCGCGCTTCAATTACCGTGCCAAACACTTTTCCATCCGGGTTGCCCAGGATCTCGGTGCTATCTGCCACCAGCAGGACGGCTTCCAACAGGTCCTCGATCCCGGTCTTCTGTTTGGCTGAGACGGGAACCACGATGGTCGACCCATCCCACTCGTCCGGGACGAGGCCGTTGTCGGCCAGCTGGCGTTTGACAAAATCCGGGTTGGCGTCCGGGCGGTCGATCTTGTTCAACGCCACGATGATCGGGACGCGGGCAGCCTTGGCGTGAGCAATGGCTTCCTTGGTCTGGGGCATTACCCCGTCATTGGCAGCCACTACCAACACCACCACGTCGGCGCCTTGCGCGCCACGCGCCCGCATGGCAGTGAATGCGGCGTGTCCTGGCGTGTCTAGGAATGTGATCAGGCGCCCATTATGTTCCACTTGATACGCACCGATGTGTTGTGTGATCCCTCCCACTTCGCCGCCAGCTACGTTGGTATGGCGGATCGCATCCAGAAGGGTAGTCTTACCGTGATCGACGTGCCCCAGGATGGTAACGACGGGAGGGCGGTTCTCTAGTTTTTTTGGATCTTCGCTGGCAATGAGTTGGCGCCAGACGGGGATTTCACCGGTCTCTTTTTCTTCTACGGTTTCTGGCATTTCCAGCGAGGTGTCGAAGCCCAATTCGGTGGCCACGACAGCGGCGGTTTCGAAGTCCACCATCTGGTTGATGTTAGCCATCACGCCGTTGGACATCAGTATTTTAATAACTTGAATCGGGCTCGCCTGGATGCGTTGCGCCAGATCTCTTACCGTAATGCTAACGGGTAGTTCGATTTTTGTTCGCCCATTCTCGCTCATGTAGCACCTCTCTCAAATGATACCCCACGTGATGTTTGCCGATGACGTCGATGGATTCCGTGCACTCACCTGGTAGGCCCCTGGGGTGTCGAGGTCTTTGCTCCACTGAGCAAGTCAGGTTAGTTCATATCAATCGTATTGTGCAGTGTCGTGCTTCATAATGTTTTACTGCTTTCTTCTGGTGAAGCAGGAGCCGTTTCCGGCTCATCTTCTCCTTCTGGAAGATTATCCATGAAGGACTGCAAATACTGACGATCTGGTATCGACAACTCCACTTTTAAAGCGTGGGCTAAAGCTCCTTGTAGACCTTTTTCCCAGCAAGAACGTTGATTGTGTAAATAGGCCCCGCGCCCATTGGTTTTGCCAGTCGGGTCAACGAGCACTCCCTGGGGAGTGCGTACGACGCGGATGAGAGACCGCTTGGGCAATACTTCCCGGCATCCCACACAGGTACGCTGGGGGACATGCTTACCCCGTTTGGCGTTCTTGCTCACTTTGCAAACTTCCTTTAATTAATTACTCCCAATCCCAACCAGATTCATCGCGCTTATGTTTCTTGCGGATCATCATCAGGTCCTTATCGGGATCATATTCGACCTGGACGTGTTTTTTCTTCTTTTTCTTGCCTGACTTCGACAGCTTTTGAGAATCGCTCTCTTCATCCTCGTCTTCGTAGTCCACGATTTCCATAGATGCAGCCTTCATACTAAACAGTTCACCAAAGTCCGCTTCTTCTTCTGTTTCAGTGGATTCACCCGGTTGGGCCTCTGCTTCCGCATCAGCCTCGACCAGTTCGCTTTCTTCTTCTTCCTCTTCCTCTTCTTCTTCTTCTTCTTCTTCCGCTTCTGACTCCGCGTCTTCGCTTACGGTCGCAGCTGTCTCGTCAGAAACCACGGGAGATTCTACGGCTATGGGCTGTTCTCCGGCCGGGACTTCTTGTTCGGCGCCAGGCTCTTCGGCTGCTTCGGCGGCTTCAGCTCCCTCTTCTTGCGGCATGATTTTCTCAATGAGCTGGTTGATTTCAGCCATTGCACGTGGACCAATGCCTTGCAGGCGGAAGATGGAATCGGGCTGTACTTTTACCTGGAGGGCCAGTTCTCCGGTAGTGGTATAACCGGCCTCCTGCAAAATATACGCAATGTGATCGGATAAACCGCTGTCGAGGATGTTTTGTTCGAAATATTGTGAGGGGATCGACTCCTGTGCTTCAGCTTGCTGTTTACTTTCTGCAGATTTCTTTTCTGGCTCGCGCCGTACCGTGGTCCGTTTTTCGACCCGGTCGACAAACTGGGCCATCATATCGTATTCTTCCGGCGTCAGGGGACGGCCTTCGGCTTTCTTGGCCAGCATGTTGCTGACGACCGGGATGGTTTCCTGTTCGCTCTCGGCGATGCTGACCAGGCTGGCTTCCTGCTGGAGTTTGTGCAGTGTGTCGCCGGCGGCTTCGCTGAGGCTCTTGATGTCGATCCGCCAGCCGGTCAGTTTGGCGGCCAGGCGGGCGTTTTGGCCGTCGCGGCCGATGGCCAGGCTGAGCTGGTCTTCGGGGACTACGACGGTGGCTGTCTTGCCGCTGCCCGATTTCTCGTTCAGGTATACACCCAGGACACGGGCGGGACTGATCGATTTGGAGATGAACACGGCCGGGTCCTGGTTCCATTCGATGACGTCGATCTTCTCATCGTGCAGTTCGCGCACGATGGCCTGGATACGCACGCCACGGATGCCGACACAGGCGCCGACGGGGTCGATGCCCTGTTGGGTAGCTGAGACGGCCACTTTGGCGCGTTCACCCGGCTCGCGGGCGATGGAACGGATCTCGACCACGCCGTGATAGATCTCGGGAACTTCGTTCTCGAGCAGGCGGCGGAGGAAATCGCGATGGGTTCTAGACAGGATGATTTGCGGGCCGCGCGGGCTGTCTTTGACTTCGGCAACCAGAGAGCGGACGCGGTCGTGGATACGGAAGCGTTCCCCCGGGATCATGTCCTTGCGGGCCATCATCCCTTCAGCGCGCATCTCCATGCCGATGGTCAGGCCCTGGGCATTGACTGCCTGGACGACCCCACTGACGATTTCGCCAAGTTGTTTTTGATAGAAAGCTAACTGAGCCTGGCGTTCTGCATCTCGGATGCGTTGTTGAATGACCTGGCGAGCAGTTTGAGCGGCCACCCGGCCGAAATCAGTCGGGGTGCTTTCTACCACAACCATTTGCCCAATCTCTGCATCTTGGCTGTAGTGGCGCGCCTCTTCTAGCTCTACTTCCGTGCGCTGGTCCTGAACGGTGTCTACGACCTCTTTCTCGGCGTAGATGATCACCTTTCCGGTCTCTGGATCGATTTGAGCCTCAACGTGTTGAGCGCTAGAAGCGTTCACGGCGCGTCGGTATGCCGAAACCATTGCTGATTCCAACGCTTTGAGAATAATTTCTTTTGGAAGTTGCTTTTCTTCAAGCACTTCGTTGAATGCCAGGATAAATTCGTTCTTCATCCCTTACTTACTCCGAGATATTGCCCATTATATGCAGAAAAGTGGGGCTTGCCCACTTTCCGTTGCGCTCCATATAGATCACAACCTTGAGTGAACACATTTTAACATATTATTGTTGGCCGTACAAGGTTTTGAATTATAATGATTTCTAGCCAGTTGATTTAAACTAGCTATTTTCACAATAAATACCACATTGGCATACAGTAACTACTCAGCCTGAGGTGAAAGGTCCCCCCGCCCCTGAGTAGTTACGATATATTTAGTATTATATATCTAATTTGCCGCAGATGTCATGCGTAGTCGGAGAGAGAATGCAAGAATTGTCTTCACTCTGGTGGCGTGATGGGGTAATATACCAGATTTACCCGCGATCGTTTGCGGACAGCAATCACGACGGGATCGGCGACCTGGGGGGTATTATCGCCCACCTGGATGACCTGGCGGCCTTGGGTATCGATGCCATCTGGTTGTCCCCCATCAACCCTTCTCCGGACGTGGATTTCGGTTACGACGTAACCAACTACAACGAAATCGATCCCAAGTACGGCACCCTCGAGGATTTCGATTGTCTGCTCCAGGAAGCCCACAGCAGGGGCATACGCGTCATCCTGGACCTGGTGCTCAACCATACCTCCGAGCTGCACCCCTGGTTCCAGGCTGCGCGCAGCTCCCGCGATAACCCATATCACGACTGGTACATCTGGCGTAGCAGTGGGGCCCATAACCGCCCGCCGAACAACTGGCAGTCGGTGTTCGGGGGCGGGGCCTGGCAATACGAATCTTCTCTGGACCAGTATTATTACCACATGTTTTACAAAGAACAGCCGGATTTGAACTGGCACCACCCGCCTGTGCGCCAGGCGATGCTGGACGTGTTCCGCTTCTGGCTGGAACGCGGCGTGGATGGCTTCCGGCTGGACGTGTTCAACGTCTTTTTTAAAAGCGCCCACCTGCAGGATAACCCGCCCAAGCTGGGGCTGCGCGCCTTCGATCGCCAGCAGCACATTTACGATATCGACCAGGACGAGATGCTGCCCTTGTTAAAGGAAATCCGCTCCCTCCTGGACTCTTACCCGCAGCGTTACGCAGTGGGGGAGACCTTCCTGTCTAACCCGACCAAAGCGGCCCGTTACTGCGTGGGCGACCTGCTGCCGGCGACCTTCAACTTTCAGTTCTTGTTTTGCCCCTGGCGGCCGGGGAAGTTCCTGTCGGCGATCCAACGCTGGGAACACTCGTTAACTCCGGAAGGCTGGCCGACCTACGTGTTGAACAACCACGACAACCCCAGGAGCGCCACGCGCTACGGGCGGGGCGAGGATGACGAACGTCTCAAGGTGGCCGCCGCTCTGTTGTTGACGCAACGTGGGACTCCCTACATATATTATGGAGAAGAGATCGGCATGCGGGACATCACCCTGCGGCGCGAGCAGGCCATGGACCCCATTGCCAGGCGTTACTGGCCT
Organism: Chloroflexota bacterium; assembly: GCA_012798515.1. Taxonomy (GTDB): domain Bacteria; phylum Chloroflexota; class Anaerolineae; order Anaerolineales; family Anaerolineaceae; genus JAAZNB01. The sequence continues at coordinate 7,604 of JAAZNB010000080.1, read as the reverse complement.
TTCTTCAAAGGGCGGGATGGATGCCGTTCGCCGATGCAATGGAGCGCAGCGCCCAACGCCGGCTTTTCGGAAACCCAGCCCTGGCTGCCGGTCCACCCCAACTACCTGAAGCGTAACCTGGCCGCGCAGCGCCAGGATCCGGACTCTCTGTATCATTTTTACGCCCGTTTGATCCAACTGCGGCGGGAAATTCCGGCGCTGAGGTTGGGCATGTTCCTGCCCCTCACTTACGAGCCGCGGGCTATCCTGGCCTATTTGCGCCAGACGCCGGAACAGACCGTCCTGGTGGCGTTGAATTTTGGCCGGCGACCACTGCGCCTGTTCCTGGGCAGCCAGCTGGCCGCCGCGCCCTGGCGGCTGCTGCTCTCCAATGCCCGGGAGCACTTTGAGGGCATGGACCAGGACTACCTGTGTATGGAACCTGAAGAGGCGTGTATTCTAATCCAGGACTAATCCATATACCCTAATTAGGGCCCAAAATATAATATAATTAGCCAATGGCAAGTTTCTGCAGCCATTGGCTTTTTCATGGCAGAGCAGTTCTACGTAGCCGGTTGCTACCCAGAGGGTGGGGAATGTTTAAGCCGCTTTCAACTCGGGCTGTGTAGTGACCCAAACCGTAAACAATTTTATACAAAGGAGTGGGAAATGGCAGATAAATTGCGGTCCGCCGATGCAGAATGGAACGGAGATTTGAGGCATGGAAAAGGCCAGGTAAGCACTTCCAGCGGTGTGTTGAGTGGGGTGCGTTACAGCTTTTCGACCCGGTTCGAGGACGAGCCAGGCAGTAACCCGGAAGAATTGATTGCTGCGGCACACGCCGCCTGTTACAGCATGGCTTTCGCCAACACCCTGGCCGGCAAGGGATACCAGCCGGAGAGTATCCAGACCCATGCCACCTGTCACCTGTCTCCCAAGGACGGGGGCGGTTTCTATATCCGCAAAATGCTGTTGGAGACCAAGGGCCGGGTAGGGGGGCTGGACCAGGCCACTTTCGAAAAGATCGCCCTGGAAGCGGAAAAGGGCTGCCCGGTGTCCAATGCCCTGCGGGCGATCGAAATCGAGGTCAAGGCCCAACTACTGGCCTGACATTTCAACGGCAGGCTACCGCCGGGCGCCAGGCCCAGGGCGGCGGCCTGGCCGGACAGCGAGCAATCGCATTGGCGCCTCCCGGAGGCTCAAACCCGGGAGGCGCCAGTTATTGATGGGACAGGATTTTTTTAAAATACAAGGGGGCCTGATATCAGTCTCAGGCGCCCCCCCTTTCCAGAATGATCGTTCGTATAGCCGATGGATTACTCTGTACTTTCGAAATGGGGGTGAACGTTTTGCGCTGAGCCCTGTTTGCCGTTGGAGGGCTGGTTCTTGATCTCGAAGTCAACCTCCATACCCTCGAAGAGTCTTTCGAATTCGAGGTTTACCAGGTCGGTCAGGTGGAAGAAATAATCGTTGCCGTTATCCGCGGCGATGAAACCATATCCTTTGGCCGGGAATAGTTTCTTCACGTAACCGGTCATCTTCATTTCGATGAGCACGTTGCCGTTGCTCTCCTGGTCCTCGGACAGCAGCTGCTCTTCGCTGTTCAGCTCTTCTTCGGGGTTGTCGCCCATCTCCTGCTGCGCATCCCGCTTCTGCTTCATGAAGATCTGTTTGCAATCGTCGCAATAGAACTTCTGGCCTTTGCGCGGCTTGAAGGTGGTCCATACGTAAGGGTTGCCATGGTGGAAGGGCGAATCACATTTCTCTTGATGGCGTTCGTACTTCAGCTCCAGGCGGTGGAGCAAATCGTCCAGCCAGATGAGGTCGTAGTCCTTCACCCGTGATTCGTCGCTGGGGTCGGCAAACTCTGGCGCACAACTGTTTTTGATGCTGGCGATGGCTACCCGTTTACCCAGGCGGCGCACGTTCTGCAGCATGGGGATGAAGTCACGGTCGCCCACCACCACCACGGCGATGTCGTAGGCGTTGGGGATGGCAGCGTAATACAACACAGCCGTTGCCAGGGAAATGTCGACGCACTTCTCCTTGGGTTCGAAGGGGTCGCGCGGGTCGCGATCCATTTTGCGCACTCTGCGTCCCATATAGTTGATGGGGTAGGTCTCCACCTCGTAGTGGTATTCCTCCCGCAACATATCGAAGAAATCCCGCCTGCGGTTGACCGAATCTTCGTCACGCAGGTCGTAATTGGCTGCATAACTGCCAAACAGGTAGGTGCGGATGACGTCTACTTCGTTCGGTCCCAGGTGCCGGCTTACTTCTGAGGCTAATACGTGGGGGAGCTTCCCAAAATCAATACGAAAGTCTGGATCGCCGTAAGAATCACATAGCCTGGCGGAATTCGAATAGAGCCAGGTTCCGTCAATGAAGATCATTATTTTGGACATTTAATCAGCCTTCTATTTTTTGTCAAGAAAATCTTTGTATCCAACAATGCATGGTGAGTAAACACAATCTACTGAGACCATTTTCCTTAGGTGTAGGGTAAATTCGTTTGTAAATATAATCCATTCCTCCTTGATTGAAAATATCGAATTTTAAAATTCGCTGCGAAATTCAGGCTAGCCATTCGCTTTATGCTCCTGTGTGTTTTGAATTAAATAAGTACTTTTTGATTAATAAATATTATATTCGAGCAAATGCCAGGGGGATATCGGACAATTTCCTACTTTGGTAAACTCGTTTTGAGAAGGCGGTCTGGCATGGTAAAAAAATTACCCTAAAAATTATCCTTAAAAATTGAAATTGCCTATTGAAAAAATAATTTCACGTGGTAAAGTACTTTTTTAATTAATTATTTTTTTCTGTATTTGCGCATGTTATGGGCTTTGAACGGAAGCCCTTGCAAGTCTTCGAGAGGATGTTGCTATGTCTCCAAAATCTATACGTTCGGATGATGTCCCAGGCCAGCCTTATGGGCCTGATAGCGACGCCTGTGCTATTTTCCTCAGTATCCGTAAGCAAGGTCAAAGTACTTTTGGAACGCTCAAACGAGCGGTTGGTGCCCTGGTGCAGATGGGGCATCGTACTGGCTTTGTTAATGGTGAAGGGGATGGCGCTGGCGTCCAGACGGATATACCCAGAAGATTATGGGCACGTAAACTCAGCCAGGTAGGGATGCGCGCTTCCCTGGCCTCTTACCCGGGCTTCTGGGTTGGGCAATTATTCATTCCTACCGATATCGATTCATCTGAGCTGCACGAAAAGATGTATTCTGTGTTCGATGAGTGCGGCGTGGAAATTATCTATTTACAGCCTGGGCGGACCAGGCCTGAAGTCCTGGGCAGGAACGCCAGACAGGGTGCGCCGGTTTTTTACCAGCTGGCCGGCTATTCTGAGCTGCCTGACCTGGATCAAAGATTAATGCAGGCCCAGATCCGCCTCGAAGAACAATTCCCCATTCATTTCCTTTCGCTCAGCCAATATTCCGTCGTTTACAAGATGCGCGGGTCCGTGGAGACCCTTTCACGGTATTTCCCGGATTTGCAAGACCGTATCTACGACACTTCGGTGGTGCTGTGCCACGCGCGTTACTCCACCAACACAAACGCCAATTTTGAACGCGCCCAGCCCTTCGCCATCCTGGGTCACAACGGTGAGATCAATACCATCAACCGCTTCCGTTCGGAGGCGGTGCAAATCGGTGTGCATTTACCTGAGAATGGTTCCGATACCCAGGACATCGACCGTACAGTGCATTCTCTGTGCGTGGATTACGGCCTGGACCTGATCGAAGCCATGGAAACCGTCTTCCCGCCGGTGCCTTACGAATTGGAGCGTTTTGCCCCCGAATTACGCGCCGTTTATACGCGCATTCGCCAGGGTTTCGGCCCGTATGCCCAGGGGCCCGCGGCCGTGCTGGCGCGCTACGCCAACACCATCGTCGCCAGCGTGGATGCCCTGGGGCTGCGCCCTTTGTGGTTCATCGATACCGAAAAAGACCTGGTGTTCAGCTCGGAACGCGGCGCCATTCCCATGGAGGCCATGATCGCCGATCCGGTAGCGCTTGGCCCGGGTGAGAAAGTGGCGGTCATCCTGCACCGTGGGGAGAACCCCGAGGTGTTGGACCACGCTCAGATGCGCCAGTTCGTCATGAACCGGGCCTTCGAGCGCGAGGCGCCGCAAATGGCGCGCCAGTACTGGATTCATTGGGAACGAGAGCGTATGGAGAGCTCCCACAGCCCGCTGTCGGCCCGCGAAATGGTCAGCGAGGTAGTCATCGCCCAGAAGGAGAGCGAGCCCCCGCTGCCGCAGATCATCGAGCCGGATCGCGAGGACATCTCCTGGCGGGATACGGTGCGCGCCGGGCCCATCGACAACGCCCTGTTGTCGGCCAACGGTTGGAACCAGGACCAGATCCTGGAGGTGGCCGATACGATCAACAAATCCAAAGAAATTAGCTCCCTGGGGTACGATGGGCCATTGGCCGTCTTGAGCCGCAAGCGCGTCAACGTCACGGACTTCTTCAAGGAGACGGTGGCAGTGGTGACCAACCCGGCCATCGACCGCAACCGGGAGGCAGAAGCGTTTTCGACCAGCAGCCTGTTTGGAGCCCGGCCGGCCATCGGCAAGGCGCCTGCCATGGGCGACCGGATCGTGGCCTTCAAAATTCCTCTGCTCACCGGGGGACATCCGGCCCTGGGCAGTGAAAGCTTTGCCCGCGAGCTGGCCAGCCAGTTTGGCGCCTATTCGATCAATCACCTGCTGGAGACCTTCAGCGGGGTGACTGCCTGGCTGGTGCTGGGGGTCATGCCGGGCGAGGACGTGCGGGGAGCACTGGACCGCCTGACGGAACAGGCCGTGCAGTATGCCCGCAAGGGGATCCAATGCCTGGTGCTGGACGATGGAGAAACCATCGAAAACGGTTGGGGCTGGCTCGACCCGGCCCTGGCTTCCAGCCGGGTCGACGAAGCGCTGCGTTCGGCGGGTGCAAATCCGAAAGAAAACCTGCGCCGCAAGGTTGGCGTGGTGCTCCGCAGTGCGGCCATCCGCAATTTACACGACATCATCTTGATGCTCGGCTTTGGGGCCGACGCCATCAATTGTTATGCCCTCTTCGCCGTGGCCACACAAAAAGGCCAGCTGAAGAACGGGCACGATCAGGCCGAGACGGCCCAGATCCACCTGATGAACAGCCTGAAGGCCGGCATGGAGAAAGTGACCTCCACCATGGGCTGTCACGAACTGCGCGGTTACGGCCGGGTGGGCAGCTCGATCGGTCTGGCTCCCTCGGTGGCCAATATTCTGAAGAGCCCCAATTTCTTCGGTAGTGAATCCACCGGCATGAACTGGGAACGATTGGATCGTGAATCGGTCGAACGCGGCCAGGAACTGGCCGCCCGCACTGCCGTGCGCTCCCTGGAACGCGTGGATCATTTCTATCCCAAGTTCTGGAAGAAAGTCGGCTCGTTCACCCGCTCACAGACCGACTACGGTGATGTGCTGGACGTGTTCAATGAGCTCAAAGAGGAGATCCCGGTCAGCCTGCGCCACCTGTTGGGGTTCAAGCGCAAACGCGGCACGGCCCTGCCGGGGCAGGTGGACCTGTCCGTGGGCGATTACGATCTGCCATTTGTGATCAGCGCCATGTCGTACGGTTCCCAGGGGGAGGCTTCCTTCCGGGCGTATGCCGAAGCTGCCTCGCGCCTGAACATGATGTGCATCAATGGCGAGGGCGGCGAACTGCCCGCCATCATGGGAAAGTATAAGAAGAACCGCGGCCAGCAGGTCGCTTCAGGCCGCTTTGGTGTCAACGCCCGCTTCCTGGATTCGGCGGCGGTGATCGAAATCAAGATCGGCCAGGGGGCTAAGCCGGGCGAAGGTGGTATGCTGCCGGCCTACAAGGTTACGCCCGAGGTGGCCGAAGCGCGCCACACCCCGGCCTACGTGTCTTTGATGTCGCCCTCCAACAACCACGACCTGTATTCAATCGAGGACCTGGCCCAGCTGGTGGAGGAGTTGAAGGTGGTCAACCCCCACGCCCGGGTCTCGGTCAAATGCCCGGTGGTGCCGGGGATCGGCGTCATCGCCGTGGGCATTGCCAAGGCGGGCGCCGACATCATCAGCATCTCCGGTTACGACGGCGGCACCGGGGCGGCGCGCAAGCACGCCCTGCAGTACGCCGGCCTGCCGGCCGAGATCGGTGTGATCCAGGCCCACCGCGCTTTGGTAGAAGCCGGGCTGCGCCACAAGGTCGAGATCTGGACTGACGGCGGGATGAAGACCGGCGAGGACGTGGTCAAAATGATCCTGTTGGGCGCCAACCGGGTCGGCTTTGGCACCATGGCCATGGTGGCCATCGGCTGCTCGATTTGTCGGAAATGCGAAGAAGGCACCTGTTTTGTGGGCATTGCCACCCAGATCCGTTCGGAAGAAGAAGCGCAGCTCAAAGGCTTGAAAGTCTTTACGGCCCTGGAATTCAACAACGCCGTGGAGCGCCTGGTGCGCCTGTTCCGTGGCATGGAAGAAGAAGTGCGCCAGATAACCGCCCGTCTGGGGGGCAGCTGCCTGCAAGACCTGGTCGGCCGCGGCGCCTTGCTGGAGCAGGTGGGTGGCCTGGATCGCATCGACCTGTCGGCCATGCTGGAAGACGTACCCATCCGTGCCCGGGTGGACCAGGAGCCGGGCGTCGGCCGTTTGCTGGTGCGCCCACGCAATAATTTGACCCGCCTGCTCTCAGAATTGATCACCGAAACGATCATGGTCGATGATGAGAAGGAAATTACCTACCAGGATACGGTCATGGCTATCGACCGCGCCCTGGGTTCGCACATCGTGGGCGCCCTGGCCCGCCATCCGGAGGTACGCCAACGGGTAGAGGCCCTGCACTTGCGTTTTGGGCCTTCCTCGGTGGCCGGCAACGGTTTCTCGGCCTGGGTGTCAGACCCGCTGGACATCATCATCGAAGGCGGCGCCCAGGACGGCACGGCCAAAGGCGCTTCGGGCGGCCGGGTGGCCATCATGAAGGGCGTCAACCACGACGGCCTGCGCATCGATGGTTCGGTGGGCAAGAGCTTCGCTTACGGCGCCCAGAAAGGCATATTTATCGTGCAGGGCAACGCCGATTCCCGGGCTTGCATCCGCCTATCCGGGGCCGACGTGGTCTTGGGCGGCGAAATCACTCACCCGGTGACGGAAGAAAGCCTGTACTCCTCGACCTATGCCAACCTGAAAGGCTACGCCTGTGAGTACATGACTGCCGGCCGGGTGGTCATCATGGGTGATCCAGGGCCATACGCCTTTTCCGGCATGACAGGTGGGGTGGTGTTCCAGATGCTGACCCCCACCATGGGCTTTGACGAACAGGCCCTCAAGAGGCGCATCGCGTTGGGCGCCCAGGTGGAGGTCAAAGCACTCGAGGAGCACGACCTGCCCGACCTGTGTTACCTGCTGCAGAACTACGTGGAAGCCCTGGAGCAAACCTATCAGTACGACACGGCTGATTACATCCGCAGCCTGATGGAAGACAAGATCGTCATCCAGCGCTTTGTCAAAGTAGTGCCCTGGTCGCCGGAGGCCATGTCGGAACACGCCGCCGAGCTGATCGAGGATATGGCCGAGTAAAGCTCCGCGAAAGATTTCAATGAATCAAACCGGATCCTGGATTT
>JAAZNB010000079.1 GCA_012798515.1 Chloroflexota bacterium | reverse complement strand
TATTTACGAAGCAGTCGCCAACGTCCAACAACAACTGCAAAGCAGATAGACGCCGGCCGTGTGGCCTGCCAGCTCACTTTGATGACAAAGACGATTTCAACACCGGAAGGGACACCATGAAAAAGAAGATTACCGTCATTGGCAGCGGCTTTGGAGGGCTGGCGGCCGCCTGCCGCCTGGCAGCCCACGGCCATGACGTCGAACTGTTCGAAAAACGCGACAAACCGGGCGGCAGAGGATACGTCTACGAGACCAACGGATTCAAGTTCGATGGCGGCCCGACCGTCATCACGGCGCCCTTTATGTTTGACGAGATATTCACTGCGGCGGGCAAGCAGCGTGAGGATTACGTCCAGTTCGTTCCCATCGACCCTTTCTACCGTATCTTCGACGCCCAGGGACGCAAATTCGATTACAACAACCAGACGGATTTCATCCTGAGCGAAATCGAGCGTTGGAATCCGGCCGACAAAGACGGTTACCTGCGCTTCATCGCCACCACCAAAGCCATTTTTGAAAAAGGCTTCCTGGAACTATCCGACCGGCCCTTCTTGAAATTCACCGATATGCTCAAGATTGCCCCGGACTTGATCCGGCTCCAATCTTACAAGAGCGTCTACCAATACGTCTCGCAGTTCGTTCAGGACGATTTTCTACGCCAGGTGTTTACCTTTCATCCCTTGTTGGTGGGCGGCAATCCCTTCGACACGACCAGCATCTACGCCTTGATCCACTACCTGGAACGCCAATGGGGCGTCCACTACGCCCTGGGAGGCACGGGAGCGATCATCCAGGCCCTGGTGAAGTTGTTCCAGGAGCTGGGCGGGAAGCTCTTCCTGGACGCCGACGTGGCTGAGATCCTGGTCGATAGCCGGCGCCGGGTAGGCGGCGTGCGCCTGAAAGATGGCAGCCTGCACCGCTCCGACATCGTCGTTTCCAACGCAGACGTGGCGTTTACCTATCGCAATCTCATCCCTGCCCGTTACCGCCGCAAGAACACCGACCGGCGCATCGAGCATTGGCGTTACAGCATGTCACTGTTCGTGATTTATTTCGGCACCAAACGCCGTTATACCGATAGCCCCCTGGCGCACCACAACATTATCCTCGGGGAGCGCTACAAAGGCCTCCTGGACGACATTTTCACCCACCAGCAGCTGGCCGACGACTTTTCCCTCTACCTGCACATGCCCACTCTCACCGATCCGTCCATTGCCCCGCAGGACCACGAATCTTTTTACGTGCTTTCTCCCGTCCCTCACCTGGGCTCAGGGATCGACTGGGCCCGCACGGCGCGGCCCTATCGCGATCGCATCCTCCAATTCCTGGAAGACCACTATCTTCCCGATCTGCGAGCCAACATCGTCGCAGAACATTACATCGACCCACTTCATTTCCAGAACACGCTCAACAGCTACCAGGGGGCCGCCTTTTCGGTGGCGCCCATCCTGACGCAATCGGCCTGGTTCCGCCCGCATAACCGCTCGGAGGATTTCGACAACCTGTATTTTGTCGGCGCCGGTACGCATCCCGGGGCCGGGTTGCCCGGCGTGTTGTCGTCGGCCAAGATCGCAGAAAATCTGATCCAGCAATCCGCCTGACCTTCGTCCAGGTTTAACCCCATCCGGGGACGTCTGCGGCTCAGACGTCCCCGGATGGGTCGATTCCTCACTGCCGTTTACTCACCCAACGGCGCGTAGGAATACTCGATACGGTAAGAAACTCCCTTGACTCGCTGGCCTTGGGATTCGAATTCCACCATGAAGCATTGATCGTCCACCAGCACCTGGCTGGAGAGTTTCACCGGCGAACCAGGCACGGCCTGGGCAGTGGTTTCTTTCCCCAATTCGTCTTTGACGCTCACGTTGAGGGTTCCTTCCTCAACTTCCAAAGCAATGTCCACCTGAATAGACTGGACTGGTTTTCCCAGGTCAATCTCTTTCAGATAACGTCCCGAGATCTCTTTATAAGTTCCTACACAGCCTCCCTGGCGCACACCGGCGCGGCAGGTCTCATCTACGCCGGATGCAATCCCGCCCGAAGATTCACAGGCAGAAAACAACACCAGGAGCAATAAAACAACGACACAGCCTAAAAAACCTCGCATATTTCCTCATGGCAACCAACAGCAAACCCAACCTACTAGAACAGGGTAGTGAAATAACCATATGTTTACCATAAGGAAATCATAAAAAAACGCACCGGTTGTAAAAAACACACCTGAGCATGCAGCCTTTTGGCTTATGCCTCAATTCACGCTACAATAGAAACAACGTTACCACTCCGCCTGAGGTGAACGCAACCCCAACCATCCGAGCAGTCACCAGGATGCGCACCCGGGAGAAACGCCTCTTTTTCTTGGACCCCGTTAGGATGAGGGTATGGCCGGCAAAAATCGCACAGAGCGGAGCAAGTCGCCGGCTACACAGTCACACGGCCGGCTGGCCAGAAGGAGTACAGGTTGAAACGTATCGCAGTTTTAACCGGCGGCGGAGATGCCCCCGGGCTGAACGCAGTCATCCGCGCCGTGGTAAAAACGGCCATCCAGGATTGTAGCTGTGAAGTATTGGGAATCAGAGATGGAGTAGACGGGTTCTTGAAACCGGACGGTATCCTGCCCATGGACACCGCTCAGGTACGCGGCATCCTCCCCCGAGGAGGCACGATCCTGGGCACGGCCAACCGGGGCAATCCTTTTGCCCACCGCCTCGTCCAGGGCGGCGAGGAAGTGATCATCGACCAATCCGACGCGGTCATCCGGCGTATCCAGGATCTCAAACTGGATGCCCTGGTGATTGCCGGCGGGGACGGGACGCTCAACATCGCCCAACGGTTTTATCGCAAAGGCGTCCCCGTGGTAGGCATTCCCAAGACCATCGACAACGATATCGGTGGCACAGATTTCTCCTTCGGCTTCGATTCGGCCGTCAACTGCGCCATGGAAGCCATCGACCGTCTGCATACCACGGCCGAATCTCACCACCGCGTCATGGTCCTGGAATTGATGGGCCGCCACGCCGGCTTCATCGCCCTGCACGCCGGGGTATCCGGTGGAGCAGACGTAATCCTCATCCCGGAAATTCCCTTCCGCATGGAAGCCGTCGTCCAGCAGATCCGCATGCGCCAGGAAAAAGGCTCCCCATTCAGCATCCTGGCCGTCTCCGAAGGGGCCACTTTGCAGGGCAGCCGGCCGGTATACGCCAGCCTGGGGGATGAAATCAATGCCCCCCGCCTGGGCGGGATCGGCGAAATGGTGAATACGGCGTTGAACAACCAATACGGCATCGAGTCACGTCTCATCGTCCTGGGCCATCTGCAGCGGGGCGGCAGCCCCACCGCCTTCGACCGCTGGCTGGGCACCAATTTCGGCTCGTCGGCCGTCCACCTGGCCGCTGCCGGGCGTTTTGGGCACATGGTCTCACTGCACGGCAGCCAGATCGAAGCCGTCAGCCTGGAACAAGCCCTGGCGGTGACCAAGCGGGTCGATCCCCATTCCAACGCGGTGCGCACGGCCCGTGCCATGGGCATTTATTTCGGTGACGAGGTCCCGGCATAAAGAAAGCCGCTCTTGCGAGCGGCTTTCAGGTTGGCTGCGGCATCCTTTATCGAATAACGAGGAGGGATGCCGCAGCACTACGATCAAAACTACTATCCATAGTTGACATCACCTCCTCATCCAAAGATTGGCTGTTTCAACTTAGTTGGATGAGTGTTTCCCAACGTTGGTTATAGTATTCCATAAACCGGTTTGGCTGTCAAGCACCAGATAAGGTGAATCGACAAACTTTAATGGGATCTTAATTACTTCAAGGGAAACTGCAAGAAGCTGACCCGTCACCCAAGGCCCTCACCCGCGGTACGCTATCAGGGAATGTAAAACGTAAAGCGCCAGGTCTCTCCTTCTTGCTTGATACGCGAAGAGAGGCCGATGACCTCGAACCACGTTCGCCCCGGCTTCAAGGGAAACGGCTGGCCATCCTCGGTGGTCAGGGTTACCAGGTCGTCCATTTTCGGCCGCTGCCAGTGAGCCGCGTAGATCTTGCCATCTCGGGCCACGTATGCGTTGCCATCCCCGTTCAAGTCGATGTCGTACACTTCTGATTCCTCGGTCTTGACCACTTCCACATAATTGGCATACAGGATGACCAGGTTATCGGCCGACACCGGCTCACCGCTCAGTTTGTCGGTCAGCTGGGCATAGACCTCGTTTTCCCAGGTCAGATCATTGTCCGCGTCGGAAAAACGCAGGTACCGGTTGGAAGCAGGGTCGTAGTCCCAGCGATTGTAGATCGCCGCCGAATAACGCACGTAGATCTGCGGTGCATTCTGCAAGTTTTCGGGTGGCTGTGGGCTAAAAGCCAATCCCGACAAATTCTGCCCGCTGTCGTCGATACCCCGCTCCTGAATGTAGGGGCGCAAGGCGGTCGTGTTGGCCATCAACAGGTTGGTCTCGTTCGGATCGTAGCGGCAAATCGCCGGGCAGGAATCCGGCTCTTCCAGCAACAGGCGGCTGCTGAAATCGCTGGAGAAAAGGGCGGTGAGCAGGTCCTCGTAAGCGCTCCCGAAGATAAATATCCCTTTATACATCTGCATCAACTGGATGTCGAAGAACCGCGCCGAGCGGATCGGGCCAACCTGCCCGGCTTCCTGGCCGTAGAACACGGCCGCGAAGCGCGTCGAGCCCTCTTCGGTGTAATACTCGTACACGTGATCGGCCTGGTTGAGTCCCCACTGGGGGCGGTGTTCGCGGGGCAGGTTCTCGACCTTGATGATCAATGGCCGGCGGTCCAGAACCGCTGCATCCTCGACCTGTAAGCCGGTGAGCGGATTGATGGCCGCAACGGAGGCCGGAGCCGGGGTTCCTTCCCCCGGGACGCCGGAGGTTGCCAGCGCAGCGGCCGGTGAAAGCGCCACGGCCAGCGTGGTGGGCAGGGGAGCAGCGGATGTTTCGGCCAGCGAGGGAAGCGGGCCGGAGGTACAGGCGCCTAAAGCCAGCCAGAGGAAACAAAAAAGAAGCTTATGAGGTTTCATATCCGTCTTGGTTTCCTTTACGACAGGCATCATACATGATTTTGAGTTTTTTGCCAATGCACTTGCACGGCCCTGGATAACCCTCTATAATGGTTCAGACGATGACTACCATTACAATTCATCGCGGACAGTTCAGCCTGCCGTTGAAAATCCTTTTAGCCGTAGTTGCAGGCGCAGTATTGGTGACCTGGATGTATTACACTCCCCCTGGCCTGCTGGGGAAAGCCGACGCCATTGGCTATGCCGTTTGCCACCGCATCTCCGCTCGCTCTTTCTTTATCGGCGACCGTCCCCTGCCACTGTGTGTACGCTGCTCCGGGATGTACCTGGGAGCCTTACTGGGCTTCCTTTACCTGTTCCGCCAGGGACGCCAGGGCGGGTTGCCCACGCTCAAGATCAGCCTGGTGCTGGGTGCATTCCTGCTGGCCTTTGGTTTCGATGGGGTCAACTCCTACCTGCACCTGGTTCCCAACGCCCCCACCCTGTACGAACCGCAGAACTGGCTGCGCCTGATGACCGGCACCGCCCTGGGGATGGGCATGGCCTCCATGTTATATCCAATCTTCAACCAGAGCATGTGGGCCGATTGGAACAACATCCCTGTGCTGCACTCCTGGCGCCAGATGTTGGAATTATTCGTGCTGGCCTCCCTGCTGATCGCCATCGTCTGGTCACAGAATCCCTTGATCCTGTACCCGCTGGCCTTGCTGAGCGCCGGGACAGTGGTGTTGATGCTCACCCTGATTTACAGTATCGTGTGGGCCATGCTGACCAAACAGGAAAACCATTTCCACGGGTTGAGCGACATGTGGCCCATTTTGCTGGCAGGCTTGATCACCGCCATGCTGCAAATCGGGTTGATGGACATCGGCCGTTTTGCCCTGACCGGTACCTGGGCAGGATTTTTCTCGAGCTGATTCTTGATAAAGGTGGGACATGGAACTCTTTAGCATTTTCTCCGCCTTCGGCCTGTCGGCCAGTGCGGGGCTAAACGCCTACATTCCCCTGCTGATCGTGGCCCTGTTGGCCAGGTTTACCCATTTGATCCGCCTGGAACAGCCCTGGGATGCCCTGACCAGCTGGTGGATCATCGCTCTGCTTATTGTTCTCTCGCTGATCGAGTTCTTTGCCGACAAAATACCGGCCGTCAACCACGTCAACGACATCATCCAGACCTTCGTCCGCCCTGCCGCCGGGGCAATTGCCTTTGCCGCCAGCGCCCAGGTCATCACCGACGTTCATCCGGTGCTCTCGCTGGCCTTCGGATTGTTGATCGCCGGGGGCGTTCATACGGTCAAGTCAGCCGCCATCCGCCCGGCCGTCACGGCCACGACCGGGGGCGCGGGCAACATTCCCGTCAGCATTCTGGAAGACGTCGTCTCCACGGGGTTGTCGATCTTATCCGTTATCGTCCCGGTCGTGGTAGCGTGCATCTTAATCCTGGTTACTGCGTATATTGTATGGAGGCTGTGGAGAAGATCCAGAGCCTATTCGAACGCATCCTGATTCGATCCTTCATCACTGCAGGGTATACTTGTACCGGTAATACCCGGGGGTAGGAATGGATCAACGGTGACGATTTTACCCTCGAACAAGAGGGGCGGAGGGAATGATGACAACACCAGAATATGAAACACAATCGTATACGCCTTCACCCGGCCTGCCGACCAGCTCGAACGCCATCATCAGCCTGATTTGCGGCGTGTTGGCCTGGTTGGGCATTTTCGGCCTGGGGGGCATCCTGGCAGTAATCTTTGGGCACATCGCTAAAAACGAAATCCGCGCCAGTAACGGGGTCATGGGTGGGGACGGCCTGGCTACAGCCGGGTTGGTGTTGGGTTACGCCAACATTGCCATTGCCGTATTGGGGTTCTGCCTGTTCTTCTTGATCCTCGCCGGGATCATCTCCTCGCCGCTCGTTTGCCTGCCTTTTATGAACGGCGTCAACACCCAGTTCGGCTATCTGCCATAATGTAAAAGCAGCCTGTAAAATTCAACCGGCTTCCTTTTCGAGCGCTTGACGAGATTAAATTCCGCAAGCGAGGTTGGATCGTTTGATTCACGTAATCATGCTTAACAATAGATGGAGGGTTATGATGAGCGACCTTAACGAGAATAACATTCCAGATATCCTTGAACCCGAAACGCCTGCCGGTGCGGCCAGTTACCCGGTGGGTGCAGACGTGCCGGTGACGCCCCAGGCGCCGGCCAAAAACAACCGCACTCTTTGGATTATTTTGATCATCGTATTGATCCTGTTGTGCTGCTGCTGCCTGGCCCTGATCGGCGGCCTGGCCTTTTGGGGTCAATCGGGGAGTTACAATATGTGGAGCAACGATTTCGACGACATGTTCTTCACCCTGCCCCACCTGGTCATCTAATCACGCCTATTTTAAAAAACGGCCCTGGGTAGATAACCTACCCAGGGCCGTTTTCAATGCTCGGGTTTCGCCGGGGACGATGATATTATTCCACGGCCTTATTTCCGGGCGTGGGACCAGCGGTCCAGCAGGATTCCCACCGGGGGCTTGAACAAAGCCTGCAATTCTTGCAGAGCGGCCCGCGCTTGCTGCTGTAGATCCTCCGGCAGGTGTAACTCCTCGAACTCATCTTCATCGAGGACCAGCTGTTTCCCATCGGGGTAGACCAGCAGGTCCAACGCCAGGTCAACGTAAGAGATTTCCCCATCTTTGATCTCGGCCGGCCGGGTAACGTTGCAATACCAGCCCTTCAAATGATCGTCGCCCCGGTCGTGGATTTCGAAGATGTTGAACCAACACTGTGTGTAATAGGCTTCGATGAAGCGATCCCCCTGCCCCAGGGTGATTCCATGAAATGGCAGATCGGGGCGGTTGAAGAAAGCCTCGATCAGCACTCCATCCGTCCGCCGTTCCAGGATCCTGGCATCATAACGCCAGGTTTCTTTTCCTTCGTGGTTGCGTTTGATAACGACGACGTCTGCCATGAAACCTCCAGATAATGGATTTTAGCGCATGCAACGGATTCGTTCGGGAGGAATATAGACCGCGATGGATTCTCCCGCATCCAGAGCCTGATCACCCACAAAATCCAGGCGGCTGCCGCCCTGCGAATACACCTTGTAATGGTAAGCCCCACTGCGGAAGACCACGTCCTGGATCAACCCATGCAGGCAGTTGTGGGCGCCATCGGGGCCTTGAAGAGAAATGTGGTCTACCGGCAGCAGCAGATGGACGGCCTGCCCCACGCTGGGCGGCTGGCCAATCGGCAGACAGTGTGCCTCGAACGGCCCGTCGCCGGTGTCGATCACCGGCGGGTCCAGCGAGATCAGCTTGCCCGAGACCAGGTTAGACAGCCCCAGGAAATGCGCCACCCAGGTCGAAGCCGGGTTCTGGAAAACCTCTTGCGGCGTGCCCTGCTGGATAATGTTGCCCTCGCTCAAGATAAAGATACGGTCAGCAATGGTAAACGCTTCTTCCTGGTCGTGGGTGACGTAAATGGCCGGGATGCCGGTCTGGCGCAACAGCTGGCGCAGTTCTTCGATCAATTCGCTGCGCAGGCTGCGATCCAATGCCCCCAGCGGCTCGTCCAGCATGAGCAGGCCCGGCCGCGGCACCAGCGCCCGCGCCAGGGCCACGCGCTGCTGTTCCCCGCCGGACAGATCGGTCACCCTGCGCCTGGCGAAAGCGGCCATGTTGACCTGTTCGAGGGCCGCTTTCACGCGGTGCTCCTGTTCGGCAGCCGGCACGTGCTGCATCTTTAAACCAAAAGCCACGTTTTCCGCCACATTCTTGTGCGGGAAGAGGGCATAATCCTGAAACATCAGGCCGAAATTGCGCTTGTGGACGGGCACATCACGCAGGTCCTGGCCTTGCCACAACACCTGCCCGCGTTCAGCCTGTTCGAGCCCGGTGATGATCCGCAACAAGGTGCTCTTTCCACTGCCCGAAGGCCCCAACAGGCAGATCGTCTCTCCCTGCTCGACAGAGAAAGAAATCCCTTGCAGCAGTGGTTGGCCCTCGTAAGTTTTCCAGATATCACGCACTTCTAACATGGCGAAAACTCCCTTGCAAATCTTACCATAAAGAAAAGGCTGCGCCACAAGAGATCCCTGTGGGCAGCCCGGCAAAGTCACAACGCGCTTATAACTCGCTGATCCCCGGCAGGCGGATGCGTTCGATTAACAAGATGCTGGCCGCACACACCAACATGAGCAGCGTCGACATGGCCAGCGCCTGGCCGTAATTCAACGCCCCCGGTTGAGACAGGAACCTGTAAATCGCCACCGGCATGGTTGGGTATTCCGGGCGGGCCAGGAAAGATGTGGCGCCGAACTCACCCAGGGAAATGGTAAAGGCAAAGATCCCGCTGACCAGCACGGCGCGCGACAGGATCGGCAGGTCTACCTCCAGCCACACCCGCCAGCCCGGTGCGCCCAATACCTTGGCGGCCTCCCGCAGCCGTTCCGGCACGGCGGCGAGCGCCGGCTGCACCGAACGGACCACGAACGGCAGGGCCACCAGGCTGTGGGCAATGGGCAGCAGCCATGGGAAAGTACGCACGTCCAGGGGCGGGTGGTTGAACACCAGGATAAAGCCCAGGCCCAACGTCACCGCCGAAGCCCCCAGGGGCAGCATAAACAAGGGCTCCAAGACTTTGTTCACCCCCGAATGGCGGTTTAGAGCGTATGAAGCCAGCACTCCCAGGGTCACCGAGATCAGCACCGTCGCCCCGGCGTACTGCAGCGAATTGCGCGCCGCCTCGATGGGCGGCACATAGAAAAGGGACTCGCGACGGTTGACGAACAATTCCCGATAATAATCCAGGGTCAGGCCGCGCTGTACCTCACTACGCTGGCCGCGTTCGGCGTCCAGACGGGTCACCGAGCGCAGCGACATGGCCGCCAGCGGAGAAACCAGTAAGACAGCCAGCACGGCCACCATCCCGGCCGCCAGCAGCTTTTCCTTCCAGCCTTTGGGCCGGCGCTGTCCCTCGCCCTTCAGGCGCGGGATGAGGGGCACTTGCTGGCCGCCGGAAATCCGGCTGTAGATCCAGGTCAGCACCAGCGTGGCCGCCAGCTGGATGGCCGAGAGCAGGCCGGCCAGGGGCAGGTTCAACATCTGTAAGGCCTGGATATAGATCTCCACCTCGATCGTGCGGTACGCCGGTCCGCCCAGCAGTAAGATGACCCCAAAACTGGTGAAGTCGAACAGAAACACCAGCAGGGCCGCCGAGAAAATGGCCGGGCGCAGTAGTGGAAAAGTCACTTCGAAGAACGCCCGCAGCGGCGAGGCCCCCAACACCCGCGCCGCGTTCTCCAGGCGCACATCGAGCTGGGACCAGGCCGTGCTGACCACGCGGATGATCACGCTGGTGTTGTAGAAAACGTGCGCCAACAGAATGGCCCCCAGCGTATTCATCATCTGTACCGGCGGGCTGGACAGGTCGAAGAGCGCCATCAGCCCCAGGTTGACCCAACCGCGCGGCCCCAACAGGGCGTTGAATCCGGCCGCCACCACAACCGTGGGCAGGATGAACGGCAGGGTAACCACCACGCGCAGCAGCTGCTTCCCGGGGAAGACAAAGCGAGAAAACAGATAGGCCGCCGGCAGCCCTACCAGCAAAGTCAATAGCGTGGAGAGGCCGGCTTGCCAGAAAGTGAACCCCAGGGGCCGCCAGACGCGCAGCCAGTCGCCGGCCGTCAGACCTTCCGCCAGGCCGGTCTGGAAGGCCAGGCGGAAGATCGTCCACAACGGCTGGAAGAAAAAGACCACCAAAAAGACCAGCGGCGCCGCCCACAGCAAGAGTACTTGCAGTGGGACGGCAAACCGCCGGGTTACCGGCCGCGTCTTTTCGGCCAGGCTCAACGCAGGACCGCCTCATCCCAGGCTTCGATCCAGGCATCCCGGTTCTGAGCCACCTGCGCCGGGTCAAGCTGCGCCGGCTGCTCGGGGATCTGGGCGTACAAATCGAAGGCTTCCGGAAGCTGGGCGTCCGACTGGACCGGGAAGACGAACATCTGCAGGGGCATATCCTCCTGGAAAGGCACGCTCAACATAAAATCGACGAACTTTTCCGCCAGGGCCTGGTTCTGGGTGCCCTTCAGGATGCCCACGAATTCCACCTGCCGGTAGCACATATCCGGGCCGACCAGGGAAGCAGTAGGGGCGTCGTCCAGGGGCTCGCTGGCATAGATGACTTCCGCCGGCGGGCTGGAGCCGTACGACACGACCATCGGCTGGGAACCCTGGCCGGAGGAGCCGCTGAAGTTGGTATAGTAAGCCGTCTCCCAGTCATTCACCACGACCGCGTCGTTGTCCCGCATCTGCTGCCAGAACTGCAGGTACCCATCTTCGCCGAAATGAGCGATCGTAGCCATCAAGAAAGCCAGCCCCGGGGAAGAGGTCGCCGGGCTTTCGACGGCCAGGAGGCCTTTGTATTCCGGCAGGGTCAGGTCTTCCAACGACTGCGGCAAAGCCAGGTCGTGCTCGGCAAAGTAAGCCTTGTCGTAGTTGATACACACGTCGCCAAAGTCCACCGGCAGGAGGTTATTATCCGGGTCCAGCTTGAAGGCATCCGGGATGGTCTCCAGGGCCGGGGAGGCGTAGGGCACGAACAGGTCGGCTTCCAATGCCCGGGAGAGGAAAGTGTTATCCACGCCATAGATGACGTCGGCCAGGGGCGAGTCTTTGGACAGGATCGCCCGATTGAGCGCCGCGCCGGCGTCTCCGGCCTGGATAAAGTTCACCTTGACGTTATTTTGCGCCTCGAAACCGGCGATCAAGTCTTCGCTGACGGCAAATGAATCGTGCGTCATGACGTTCAAAGTGGCCATTTCACCGCCAGAGGCGGCCTCCGATTCGGCCGGTGCAGCAGTCGCCGCGCCGGCTCCGCTCTCGTCCGGGGTGGCGGGCGGGGCAGCCGTCTCGGCCGGGCCGGCGCAGGCAGACAACGCCAGGGCCAGCAGCAATACAACATAGTACCATTTACGATATTGCATCTTCTCGTTCCTTCCTTCAGAACTCAGTGGGATCCCTGGCGTGTATGGATGCACAACAACTGGCCGCCGGCAATGGATACCCCGGCCTGCTCTCTCTCCATCACGTTGCTGATCCCCCTGGTTTTAAACGGGTATAACGTTTCCGCACGCAGCGGATATTGCAGGTCTCGGGTCACCACCCCCTGCACGGCTCCCCACAAGGGAATCAAAGACACCAGGTCGCCGGGCGCCCCTTCCACCATGGCCTGATCCGTGATCAGGAAGGCTTCCACCTGCCCATCGTCCAGGCGCAGATCGACTTCCTCCAAACCGGGGCGGGTCAGCAGGGACAGATTCCCCAACAGGTGATCCAGGCGCCCACCCAGGGCTGCCACGATCAATACGCGCCGGAAGCCATTGTCCAGGGCATATTGGATGGCCAGCTCCAGGTCGGTCTCGTTTTTTTCAACGGGGTATTGCAATACGTCTCCCCCCTGCCGGCGCACCCGTTCTACCTGGTCTGGGGTGACCGAATCCAGGTCGCCGATCAAAACGGACGGCCGCAAACCCATCCGCTCCAGGTGGCCCAAACCGCCATCGGACGCAATCAACACGTCCTCGTCTTCCAACAATGCGCGCGCACTGGCGGAATCGGGGAGCTCACCATTGGCAAAAATTACGGCACGACGTATAGACAAAGAAAAAACCCTCCTGCCAGGGAGGGTGACTGTCTAACAGATGTGGTTCTTCGACCTCCCTCCGCCGGCATTACCCGGATCAGGTTATGCGGGTCGAGGACAATGTGTCCTCCTCTCAGCCCTTCTTTCAGGCTCCCCGTATCTGTGATATTCCGTTTTTCAACCTGCTATCCGAATCCATCGACCGGAGTTCCGCTCGTGCGGAATGGGATCTCGATTCTGATGGGGTGAAGTATAAACAAAAAACATGCCCTTGTCAAATAGTTGGCCGTGGCACTC
>JAAZNB010000549.1 GCA_012798515.1 Chloroflexota bacterium | reverse complement strand
GCGATGCGGTTGCGCTCTTCGACCACGGCCATCTCGCGCAGCTCGCTGTGCAGGCGGGCGTTTTCCAGGGCGATGGCCACCTGGTCGGCCAGCGGCCAGATGGTGAACAGGTCTACGTCGGCGAAAGGCTCCACGTTCGAATCGATCAGGTCCAGCACGCCCAGGATGTTCTTGCCAATCTTGATCGGCACGACCATGCGCACCGGTTCGCAGGACAGGCCCCGCTCCTGGTCCGGCTCGATGGCCGTCCCCTCGTTGGATAGAAAGGGCTTGCCGGTGGAGGCCACCATCTCGATGGCGGACTGTTTGAGCACCTCGGGCGCTTCGCCGTTGACCAGGCAGGGCAGCGTCCCTGACTGGGCCGCCAGCTTCACGTTGCGTAGCTTGCCCGCCAGCAGGTAGATGCGTACGCTTTGCAGCTGGAAGGTCTTGTGCAGTGTGGTGGCCACGTAGGGCAGCAGGTCTTCTGCGGTGAGGAAGGAACTGATCTTGCGGCTGAACTCGTTGATGGCGCGCAGCTGGCTGTTGCGGCGCTGTTCGATGCGGGTAAATTCGTCGACCCGCTCGGCCAGGGTGATGATGCGGGCGTGGATCTCCCGCGAGGGCTGCAAGAATTCATCGATGGAGATGGTGGTGGCCACCACCAATCCCAGGGGAGCAATCTGGCGGGGAAAGAGGGGCACGCAGTACATGTACTTGCGGTGGACGCTACCGTCCGGCTCCAGCCAGTCGTAATACCCGTCCACCTCGCGAGTCAGGCTGCGCTCGATAATGTCCCAGAACTGGGGAAAGACGAAGGCGCTGACGTGCAGGTCCTTGTGCAGGATGAGAGGATTGGCGTGGAAGATATTGATGCCCCGCGTGTCGTGGACGGCGGAATAGCCCGAACCGGCGATGCGGGTCACGGCGATGGAAGCCAACCTGGGGTCGTTCTGGATCTCCTCCAGGGTCGAAAAGTCACGGTTCTCCAGGTAGATTTCGATCTGCCGGGCGATATCCAGGGACTTCTGGCGGATCATGGCGCGCCCCAGGTCTTCCAGGGCGTTGGCGGCAATTTCGGCAGCCTGGTGGCCAATGATCACGCTTTCATCCGGAAGAATGGGTTTATTCATCGGCTACGCTTCGATTCCATGGGAAGGGATAGGGTAACTGCTCAAAGGGTCGGAGAAGTTACGGGATATGTTATGATATTTAACGGCCGTTGAGGAAGAACACTGATTCCAAACGCAAGTTTATTATACAACTCGGAGGGCACACTTGAAGACCATCCGTTTTATGATCGTCGACGACCAGCAGATCATCCGCGAAGGCTTGATCGGCATGTTGGGCAGCGAGCCGGACCTGGAGCTGGTGGGCGTGGCCGGCAACGGGCGCGAGGCTGTCTTGATGGCGGGCGCGCTCAGGCCCGACTTGATCCTCATGGACCTGCGCATGCCGGTTATGGGCGGGGCGGAGGCCATTCGCGAGATCCGCAAGAACCGGCCCGAGACGCGCTTCATCATCCTGACCGTATACGACAACGACGAGGAGTTGTACGAAGGCCTGCGCGCCGGCGCCAAGGCTTTTCTGCTCAAGGACGTCTCGCGGGAAGAGCTGATTGACGCTATCCACGCCGTGGCCGAGGGCAAAGTGCACTTGCAGCCTGAGCTTACCAGCATGCTGCTCGACCACCTGGTGGACATGCCCGTAGAGGGCCAGCCAACCCTAAACGTCACCAAACGCGAGCGGGCTGTGCTGGAACTGCTGGCCCGCGGCGCTTCGAACAAAGAGATCGGCAGCCAGCTGGCCATCAGCGAACACACCGTCAAGAGCCACGTGGCCAATATCTTCACCAAGCTGGAGGCCCGCGATCGCACCGAGGCGGTGGCCAAGGCCATTCAGAAGGGCCTGATCCGCTTCTAGAGTGATCTGGCTACACAACAAACCGCGGAGGGGCCGGATGGACTGTACCATCCGGCCCCTCCGCGGTTTTAATCCCCCGAATAGGGGGGCGAGCGGTCCCCCATTCGGGGGATATTCACCTGCCTGTTCGAGCCAGGCAGGCGTAGCCCGAATCACGGGATAAAAATCTAGCCGGACACCGGATTGTCCCGCCCCGGCGGCGTGGTTATAAACAACACAGAGATCTTACGCTTGAACAAGATTTGTGTGTTTCAATCCCTCAAGGAGACTCAATTATGACCACGTTGGAAACAAGCAGTAGAGAGAGAATGTTGGCGGACATTCTCAAGGAAAAAGGCATTCCGATCGAGAACCACTACGGCCCGGAATTCGAGGACGTGACCGGTCGTGAAGTGCTCAACGACCCCACCGAGCGGGCGGGAAAGTTGATGAGCATCTATCTCAACTCGCTGTCTTCGGTGAACGTCGAGTTCCCCTACTGGTACACCCGGGAATGGGCCAAGTGGGAGAACGACATCCCCATCATCCGCCGGGCAAAGAGCCTCAAAGCGGCCTTCAGCCACATGACCCCCATGATCTGGCCCGGCGAAAAGCTGGTGATGGGCAAGACCTATTACTACCGTGGTTCTTTCCCCATGCCCTGGCTGTCCAACACCTTCTTCCTGGCCAAGGGTGACGAGCTGGCCAAGGCGGCCGCGGCCCGCGGTGGCGCGGCGGCCGGTGATGAGGCCCGCTTTGGCGCCGGCGGCGGCAACGTCACCCAGAATTTCGGCAAGGTCGTGTCCATTGCGGGGAAATTCGGGATTCGCTCCGAAGAAGTGCCCGCCCTGGTGAAACTGGCCTACGCCTGGAAAGACAAATCGGTGGAAGAAGTCGGCCATGTGTACGAGATGATGGTGCCCGAATATGACCTTAAAGAAAAGATGATGCGTTCGGTCATCTGCATGTTCGACTCGGGCTACACCATCCCCCAGGGCCGCGAAGTGATCAACTACTACTATCCCCTGGCCTATGGCTTCGACGGGTTGATCAAGATGTGCCAGGAGCGCCGCGACGAAGTGGCCGGGCGGGCCGGCGGCGATGGCGTTATCGGCATGGACCGTATGTACTTCTACGAGGCCGTGCGCCTGATGTGCGAAGGATTCCAGGCCTGGATCCTGAACTACGCCGGTGAGGCTCGCCGCCTGGAGAGCGTCACCCAGGACGCGGCCCTGAAAGCTGAATACGGCGAGGCCGCCGATATGTTGGAATGGATCGCCCACAACCAGCCGCGCACCTTCAAGGAAGCGCTGCAGATGACCTGCCTGATCCATTTTGCGGTGCTCAACGAGGACTCTGCCTCGGGGATGTCCCCGGGACGCGTGGGGCAGGTGCTCTTCCCGTGGTATGAACAGGACCTGGCCGCTGGCCGCATCACCGAAGAAGAGGTGCTGGAGCTTTTGGAGCTGCACCGTATCAAATTCACCTGCATCGACGCCTTCGCCTCCTCCGGCGTGGTGGGCGGCGTGCTGTCGTCCAACACCTTCAACAACCTGAGCACGGGCGGCCTCAACCGCGCCGGTGAACCCGAGGGCAATGCCCTGGAGGTGTTGATCCTGGAAGCCGGCCGGCGTCTGCAAAGCCCGCAGCCGACCCTCTCGGTGATGTACGACGACAAACTGTCGGACGAGTTCATGCTCAAGGCCGTCGAGACGGTCAAATCGGGCACCGGCTACCCGGCCTTCATGAACAACCAGACCGCCATGAAGTTCTTGCTCGACCAGTACGGGCCGGAAGGCATGACCGTGGAAGACGTACGCGCCGTGGCCATCGGCGGTTGTCTGGAGACTTCACCCTGCGTGTGGGAACCGCTGGACCTGAACGGCAAGCAGTACTGGGTCCCCGGCGGCGCCGGGCAGCCTACCTCGGTGGGTGTGCACTTCATCGCCAACCCCAAGGTGTTGGAGTGTGTGCTGTTCAACGGCTATGACCATCGCCTGGGCGAACAGCTCTACCCGCCGCACAACCGCAAGCTGGAAACCTTCGAGGAATTGTGGGAAGTCTACAAGCAGTACTACGAAATGACCGTGGACTGCCTGGCCACCACCAACAACATCCAGCACGACATCTGGCGCAAGAACAACATGTCGGTGATCAATTCCTTCTTGAAGCCCGACTGCCTGGATCGCGGCCGGCACATCGGCCAGCTGGGCTATCGCTTCAACGCCACCTTCAACATCGAGTCCTGCGGCACCATCACCATGGTCAACTCGCTGGTGGCGCTCAAGAAGCTGGTCTATGAAGACAAAAAGTACAGCCTGGACGAGATGCGCGACGCCATCAAATCTAACTTCGGCTTCAAGACGGCCAAAGAAATAGGTTCCTTCTCGCTGCTGGCGCAGGTCAAGCGTCCGGAAGGCGCCCAGTACGACCAGATCCATCACGACTGCCTGATGGCGCCCAAGTATGGCAACGACGATCCCTACGCCGATTCGGTCCTGGCCATGTACGAGGACTGGTTCTGCGACATGACCCACAACTACGAGTCGCTGTACGGCAAACGCATGTACGCCTGCCAGATCTCCGTCTCTACCCATGGGGTGCAAGGTTCGGTCACACTGGCCACGGCCGACGGCCGCCTGGCCGGCACCACCTATTCGGACGGCTCCATGTCGGCTTACCCCGGCACCGACCGCCACGGTCCCTATGCCCTGTTCAACTCGGCCACCTGCTGGGATCACTCCCGCTCGCAAAACAGCCAGATGAACCTCAAGATCCACCCCTCGGCCATCCAGGGCAAGGAGGGCGCCACCAAACTGGTCGACCTGACCCGCTCTTACATGCGCAAAGGCGCTTTCCACATCCAGTACAACGTGGTCGATTCCAAAGTGCTCAAGGATGCCCAGGCGCACCCTGAGAACTACCGTGATCTGCTGGTGCGCGTGGCCGGGTTCACCCAATACTGGGTCGAGCTGGGCAAACCCATCCAGGACGAGGTCATTTCCCGCACCGAGTACGAGCAGGTGTAACCCGATCCATCTGAGACGGATATTGGCATTTGATGAGGAGCTTGCCATGATTGAAGAAAAAACCGTAGTTCAAGTTTTACAGCACAGCGACTGCCGAAACTTCTGCAGCATGGACGTGGCCAAGGGGATCTGCCGCCGGACGCAGGACGTGGTCTTGATCGACGCCGAAGCGTGCAGCAGCTACGCCCAACTGCCCAAATGTAAATTCTGCGCCAACTTCGCTGCCGGCGAAGAAGGCCTGGGCACCTGCCTGGCGGAAGCCAACCAGCCCTGGGCTTATCCTGAAATGATCGCCGTAACCTGCGAGATGTACAAGCCTGCCTGACCCAGGCCTTCTCCCGTTCACTCCTGCGCCGCCGGCCCACACCGGTTGCGCAGGAGTAATACTTCACCTCAGAAGGAATAGACATATGGAAGAAAAGAACGCAAAACGTTTGGGGTACATGGTCATTGCCGCTTCCTGGCTGGCCGTATTTTGCCTGTTCGGCTTCCGCTCCAGTTTTTCGATCTTGAATCCGGTCATGATCAGCAGCACAGGGTGGGACAAGACGTTACCATCGACCGGGTATTCGATCATGATGTCGGTCTATGCCATTACAGCCTTCTTCAGCGGCATGATTATCGATAAACACGGCACCCGCCCGGCATATTTCCTGGGCGCTATTTTCAGTGCGTTGGGTTTCTACCTGACCAGCCTGGTGCCTAACTCGGCCCCCATCCTGTACCTGGTCCTGTACGGCCTGTTCGCCGGCATGGGCACCGGTATGCTGTGGGTTTCTTCCACGGTTTCGGTGCGCAAGTGGTTCGTGGGTAAGGCCTACGCCACCTGGTGGGGCGTGGCTTTCGCCGGCGCACCCATCGCCCAGGTACTGTTGAGCCTGATCGTCAAACCCATCCTGACCAGCCCCGAGGCAGGCGCTGACAGCTGGCGCATCGCCATGCGCATCCTGGCTGTGATCGTCTTCGTGGCGTTGATGATCGCCGCGGCGATTGCCAAGAAGTCGCCCGAGGCCTACAACCTCAAACCGTTCGGCCTGCCCCCGGCGGGCAGCGGCCCGGTTAAAGAAGAATACCTGTGGACGCCCAAGACGGCCTTCAAGACTCTGCCAATCTGGGGCACCATCGCGGCCTTCCTCACGGCCATGGTCGGTGAGTTCCTCATCTGGACGCAGGTGGTGCGCTTCTGGACGGTGGATGCCTCGATGGACCTGGCGACCGCTACCAACCTGTACATCTTCATCGGCATTTCCGGCATCTTCACCATGCCCTTGCTGGGGAAAGTGGCCGACGTCCTGGTGGACAAACTGGGCGGCGAGACCAAAGCCCGCAAGGTCATGCTGATCTTCGCCCCGGCCGTGGGCGCAGTGGCCTGCCTGGTCCTGCTGGCCAGCGGCGCCGGTTCGTTCGCCATCGGCATCGTGGCCTGCGTGCTGTTCGCCATCTACTGGGCCATCGAGCCCGGTGGCTGCGCCGGATACGCCGGTTCGATCTATGGGCGCAAGTCCCTGGGCCGCATCTGGGGTCTGGCGACCCTGGTGGTCATGGGCATTGGCCCGGCATTGGGCACCTACGTGGGATCGGCCCTGGGCGCCGGGGGCAGCTACGTCCCCTCGGTGTGGTTTGCCCTGGGCGCGTTCGTGATCTCCACCGTCGTGGCCCTGTTCCTGCCGCTTGCGGCAACGGTCCCCGAGGAAAAGGAGGAGACCATCGCACAGCCGATCAAGGCGTGAGCAATCCCCCGGTTCAAAAGCCAGCGGTGACCTGGACGCTCGTGCGCCCAGGTCACTTGCCGGGTTACCATCACAGGTTTAGGATGTGCTATGGAAAACGAATTAGAAGGTCTGGTCTTTGATATCCAGGGCTATTCTGTGCACGACGGGCCGGGCTGCCGCACCCTGATCTTCATGAAAGGCTGCCCCCTGCATTGTGAATGGTGCTCGAACCCGGAGGGGATGCGCACCATGCAAGACGTTATGTTCCGTAATACCAAATGCGTCAATCGCAAGAACGGCTGCACGCGCTGTATCGATGCCTGCCCACACCACGCCATCACCGAGAACCCGGAGGAAGGGGAGGGTGTCCAGCAGCTTTTCATCGATCGTAGCCTGTGCAGTCGCTGTGAAGGCCACGAATGTATGGCCGTGTGCTATTTCGAAGGGCTGCGCTTCTGCGGTGAGTGGCGCACGGTAGATGACCTGATGCACGTGCTGGAACGCAACCGCCATTACTGGGGCACGCGCGGAGGGGTCAGTTTTTCGGGCGGGGAGCCCCTGCTGCAGCACGAGTTCATGCACGCCATGCTGCAGGCCTGCCGGGACGCCCGCATCCACATCGCAGTCGAGACTACGGCGCAGATCCAACCCGACCGCTTCCTCCAGCTGATGAGCCTGGTCGATTTCGCTTTTATCGACGTGAAGCACATGGACTCGCAGCTCCACCGCCAGAAGACCGGGGTGAATAACGACCTGATCCTGCAAAACATCGAGGCCCTGGTGGGCTCGGACTGGCGCGGGCGGCTGGTGCTGCGCATCCCCGTGATCGAGAATTACAACGATACCGACGAGAACATCGAGGCCGTGGCTGCTTTCATGCAGCGCCTGGGCCTGTTTGAGATCAATATCCTGCCTTTTCACCGCCTCGGGGACACCAAGTGGACCCAATTGGGTAAAGAATATCAGTTCCGTGACAAAATCAGCACCCCCGAGGAAAAGTTATTCCATATTCAGGACATCTTCCTGAGCAAACACATTGCCTGCTACGTGGGCTCGGATACGCCTTTCTAGGGGAGGCGCCGGGCCAATACCTGGACGAGCAAGCACGACCCCCTCCTGCACCTCCTCCAATTGGGCCCAATTGGAGGAGGAATGCACTTTTTTCTAACCTGTTCACTCCTGGCGCACTGCCGGCAGCTCGGAAGCCCGGGGGATGTGCAGGTTGCCGGCCCCGGCCGGCAGGGCGGACGGATCCAGACGAATGCTGGCCGCGGCCAGCAGGTCCGTCAACAGCCCGGCCTTCAGGCGATTGAACTGCTGGGCGTCTCCCTGTGCCTGGGTGTTGAGCCGGCGGTTCAACACCTCGGCCGGCAACACACGCTGCATCTGTTCCTGAAGATAAGCTTCGAATTGTGGGCTGTCCCAGCTGGTTCCCTGGGCGGCGGCTTGCCGGCTGTACAGCTCCTGTAAAGCCGGGTTATCCTGGGCCTGGCGCAGCA
The DNA here is from genome assembly GCA_012798515.1 of Chloroflexota bacterium. Classification (GTDB taxonomy): domain Bacteria; phylum Chloroflexota; class Anaerolineae; order Anaerolineales; family Anaerolineaceae; genus JAAZNB01. Next base: position 1,310 of record JAAZNB010000549.1, on the reverse strand, counting down.
GCTCCGTCACCCGCTGCTCCACCTCGGTTTCGCTCGGGACGAGGCCGAGCCGGGTGGCCTCCTGGAGGAAGAGTGCGTTTTGAACGAGCAGGTCGAAGGCGCTCTGGTAGGCTGCGGCCGCGTCTGCGGCGTCGCCGGCCTGTATGCTCTCGGCCAGGCTGACCAGTGTGCCCCGGGAAATGGGTTCCTCGTTGACCCACGCCACCGGGGTCGTGTCGCCGGGGTCACCGGCGGCCGCTATGGTGCAGGCTGCCAGACAGATTACCAGCGTGGCCAGCCCCCCTATCCATTTGAATGTAGACATGCTCTCTCCCTGGCCGGTCTGGCGCTGGAGTTATGCCGGCCAGGCCATGCTAAAGCGTACAGTGAAAAAAGGGAGCCCGTCCGGTCCCCGGCCTCGCCCGGGCCGTGATCCAGGCGGGCTCGCCGCTGGAGATCCGCCCGGGAAAACTTACTTCCCGGAGGCGTTGGCCTGGATCTGGCGCAGCTGCGGAACCTCGAGCCCGGCCAGGTCGGCGTATCCAATGGCACGCGCCAGCCGTCCCGGGGCAGATCCCCCCGCAGTGCCTTTCTCCGGCTGGCCCTCGACGTCGGCGCCCAGTTGGGCCAGCAGGCGTTCGGTGGGTAACGGCCGGCCGGCCAACCAGGCCTGCACGGCCAGCACTTCCCGAGCCACGCTGACGAACAGGTCGTGATGTTGTGCCCACAGGCTGCCCACGTTGCCGGGGGCGGCCATGCCGGCGATATTTTTGGCCACGATGTACAGGTTCTTGCGTACCATTTCGTAGAGCATTTCTTCAGCGCTGGCCGCCCGCCGGGTGGGCAGCCCCAGGGATTGCAGGGCCGCTTCGACGAGACCGGCTTGCGGCCCATAGACCACGGAAGGATAATAAGAATCCGCGGGCCTGTCTTTGCGTTTCTCGAACCAGATCGTCGCCACGCTGGGGTGGGGCAGGTGATGGCTTTCCCAATCCCGCGGCAGCAGCTCGTTCTGCACCAGGGCCAGGCGGTCTGACCAGCCGGGTGGCAGGGCTTGTAAGATGGCGTGCAGGGTCTCCTCGCGCACGGCTACCAGGACGACCTGTGGCTCGGGGATGCCGCCCGCTTCAGCCTGTGCATCCATGTCGTGGCGGATGGGATAGACCGGATGGTGGTTTAGTAAAAATCCCTGGGCGAATACGGAACCGATCTGTCCGAGCCCGATGACCACAACGGGTTTATTCATGGCGTTCTCCTTTGATACGGTTAAGATAAGCCCCCTGCTTGAAAGGATAATTTCCATTCTAGCAGATTTTGCCTCAGGCATTCGC
>JAAZNB010000548.1 GCA_012798515.1 Chloroflexota bacterium | reverse complement strand
TCCTGTCGGGAGGTATTCCGGCCAGGGTGCTGTCGGTCGAGGTCGAAGGCCAGGACGAGATCCCCAGCCGCGGCTCGGTTTCGCTGCCGGACCAACGCGCCAGTGGTACGGTCCTGTTACGCAACCTGACTGACCAGGAGATCGAACTGCCCGGGGATACCGTGGTGCGCACCAGTACCCAGACCCCGGTACGTTTCCGCTTCACAGACAGCGTTCACATCCCGGCCGGACAAGACCAGGAAGTCGCAGCGGCGATTGCGGCTGTGGATCCCGGCGCCAGTGGGAACGTCCCGGCCGGCGCCATCCAGGCCATCGAAGGCGCGTACGGGCTGCGGGTGACCGTGACCAACCCCCAGGAAACCAGTGGGGGCAGCGACCGCAGCAGCCCGGCGCCGGACGCGCAGGACTACCGCCAGCTGCGATCCAGGCTGTTGGAAAGCCTGGAACAAACTGCCCTCGACGACCTGAGCCGCCAGCTCGACGCTGGCCAACAGATCGTGCAGGGGACGCTGCAGATGGTCTCAGTCGTTTCGGAGACCCGCCAACCGGGTCCCGGGGAGCCAGGTGACCGGCTTAACCTGACCCTACGGGTGGAATATTCCGCCTGGGTCATCCGTAACGAAGACGTCAGGCAGCTGGTCACCACAGCCATGGACGCCGGCCTGCCGCAGGGCTTCCGAGGCATCAACGAGAGCCTGTTCTTTACTGCCCTGGATGAAGCTGACCTGGTCTCTGGGGCGGCGCATTGGAACATCCGGGCGGCGCGTATGATCCAAACGGATTGGAAAGCGGAGCAGATCATCCGGGCGGTGCTTGGCCAGGCACCCCTGGCGGCTGCCCAGGCGCTGCAAAGCCAGCTGTCCCTGGACGGCGCCCCGGAGATCGTGGTATGGCCGGCCTGGTGGCCACGCCTGCCTTTCCTGCCTTTCCGCATCGAGGTCATGGCGCAGTGAAAGGGCCCATTCTGGCCGTTGACCCCGGGGAGAAGCGTATCGGGGTGGCCATCAGCGATCCAAGCGCCAGCCTGGCGCGGCCCCTGACGGTCATCCGGCATGTAGCCCGCCTGGTGGATGCCGCCGCCGTAGCGAGTCTGGCGGCCGAGAACCACGCCGTGAGCATCATCGTAGGCCAGGCGTTGGACTCGGAAGGCAACGTTGGCCCGGCCGGGCGCAAAGCGGCCCGCTTTGCCGAAGCGCTCCGCTCACAAACCGAGATCCCGGTAGAGCTGTGGGACGAGAGCGGCAGCACCCAGCGGGCCCGGGAAATCCAGATCCGGTTGGGCGTCCCCCGCCAGAAGAGAAAAGGCCACCTGGACGAACACGCCGCAGCGGCTATCTTACAGTCCTACCTGGACGAAAATTGGAGTTCATGACCTTGGAAAGCACACGACCTACCCGGGCTCACAATCAACGTCAACGAAGATCACCGGTCAGGGCGATCCTTCTGGCACTACTCCTCTTGATCTGTGTCTCCCTGGGCGGCCTCGCCTGGGCCCTGGAGCGCCTGCCACGCCAGGCCGAACAGGTTTTTGGGCCGGCCAGTCTCCAGCTGGGCACCTTCGATCGCCTGCAATT
>JAAZNB010000547.1 GCA_012798515.1 Chloroflexota bacterium | reverse complement strand
TGGGAGATGTACGCCGTGCTGATTTTGGCATTCAACAAATCCGTCGCCACCGCGGCGATACGATACACCACCGGCCCGCCTGAAGTCTGGAACTCCACCCGGTCGCCAACTTTAAGGCCGGTGTTAACCATGAAGACGCTGTTGGCGATCAAGGCCCGCTGTGTGGCGATGTCTGCATACGCCGGCCGGCCGCCTTCCATGAAGACCAACCCGCTGACCTGTTGAAATTCGTCCGGCTGGATGCCCAAGACCGAGACGGTCTGTCCATTCACCTGGCTGGGAGAAAAACGCAGGGTGCTGACCGTCTCGACGCCGGCTACTGTGCGCAGATCATCTGCCAGTTGCGGCGCGGCCCCTACATTGCTCCCCCATAATCCGACCGAGGGAGGAACGAAGACTAAGTCGCTGCCCAGGCTGTCCTGGACCATATCCAGAATGGAGCCCTGCATGCTGGTGATGATCCCGCCGGCTGCCACGATCACTGCCAGACTCAACAGGCTGGTCGAAGCCGTGACCGCCACGCGCGAAGGCTTGCGGGCAAGATTGCTATGGGCCAATCCGCCGATGCCCTGACGGGCAGTCGCGAGCGCCACAACCCTGCCCAACAGGTTGGCAAAGGGACGCACCAATCCCGGTGCAACCCATACCAGGCCGACCAGAAAGAGGATCCCACCGGGCAGAATCAGGGCGGCCTGCCCGGATACAATCGCCAGCACAGCCAGCACCAGCATGGCCACGCCAGGCCAAAAACCCCGCCCGCTCTGACGTTCGAATTCCACCTCAGCCACCGTAGGGCGCAGCGCCTCCAACGGAGTCACGTGGCTGGCGTTCCAGGCAGGCAGCAGCCCCGCCAGCACAGTCACCCCCACCCCCAACAGGATGGAAACCACCACCAGTTCGGGCTCGACGACCGGCAGCCCCAGTTTAACGTTGACAAACGCACTGACCGGGCCCTGGGCGACCTTGATCACCCCGACTGCCATCAGATACCCAAAAAACAGCCCCAAAACAGAGCCCAGCAGCCCTTGCAAAAACCCTTCGGCCAGGATGGCGCCGACGACGGTCCCCCGGGTGGCGCCCAGGGCGCGCAGCATGCCAATATCACGCCGGCGCTCCGTGACCACCGTGCGGAAGGTATTAAAGATGATGAACCCACCCATGAACAGCGCCAGAGCGCCAAACACGTTGAGCGCGATCCGGGCCATTTCCAGCGTGGCAAACATTTTGTCCCCCGTCATCAAGGTTCCCACCTGATAACTCTTACCCAGCGCAGCTTCGAGGTCGCTTTGGATCTGCGCCCGGCGTACCTCGTTGGCAAAAGCTTCGACATTTACCTGAATCACGTTGATTTTACCGGTCTCGCCGGTCATTTCCTGGGCCTGAGCCAGGGGAACCCACACCGTCTCATTTTCAGAACCGATGCTGGCAGGCAAAAGACCGGCTACGGTCAACTCGGTGAGCCCGTAAACTGACGGCAGGTGGATAGCATCGCCCACCTGGACGGAGAACGCGTCGGCCAGGGTCTGCGAAATGACCGCTACGGCCGTGTCCGCGTCGCTCAGATAACGGCCTTCCACCATCGGGTAGGCGCGCACCGTGCGCGCTTCCTCCGGGATCACGCCGGCCAGTTGAATGGCAATGATCCTGTCCGGCCGGGCCGGGTCATGGTCCACAAAATCGGCCGGCAGGTTGATCGTGCGTTCCAGTGAGACCGCCACAGCGCGCACCCCATCGATCTCATTCAGATGACCGGCAGCCTGCGCAGGGAACGCGTCTCCCGCGACGTGGGTAATGGTAAAATCCGTCTCCCCCTCCACGCCCTGTACACCGGCTTGCATGGCAGTCAGCATCGTCGGCAGGATGGCGTTCATCCCGAAGATGAGCATCACGCCAAAGATAATCGCCAGCGTGGTGAGAACGGTGCGTAATTTTCGCCCCCATAAATAACGGGCAGCCAGGGTCCATTGCAGGTTCATCTGAACTCCCTATTCCCCGATATCTTGTAGCTTGTGGGTCACAACGGCCGCATTCCCGGCGATCTTGCGTTCCAGCACGGTTTCGTCCACGACCTTGCCATCTTTCAAAAAGACGATGCGGTCGGCATAAGCGGCAATCCGGGGGTCGTGGGTGACCATGATCACGGTGCGGGTGTACTTCCTGGCCACGTCGCGCAGCAAGCCGGCAATCTCGTCGCCTGAATGCGTATCCAGGTTCCCGGTCGGTTCATCTGCCAGGACCAGGGATGGCTCGGCCGCCAGGGCGCGTGCAATGGCGACGCGCTGTTGCTGCCCGCCGGAAAGCTGGTCGGGGCGGCTGGAAAACCGGTCAGACAGACCAAAACGCGCCAGCCATTTTCCCCCTTTTTGCTGCGCTTCGGCCGGCTTGACCCCATCCAGTGTGACGGGCAGCGCTGCGTTCTCGAGCGCACTCAGCACGGGGATCAAGTTGAAGAACTGGAAGACAAAGCCAATCTTCCGCCGGCGTAGCTCGGTGAGGCGATCATCATTCATCTCCGTCAGGGACGTCCCTTCGATGATCACCTTACCGCTGCTGGGGCGATCCAATCCGCCAATCAGGTGTAAAAGGGTCGATTTACCACAGCCGCTGGGTCCCATGATGGCCACAAACTCACCCGCCTCGACAGACAGGTTGACGTGATCCAGAGCCGTGACGGCGGTTGGGCCGGATCCAAATATTTTACTTAGGTTTTGGGTCGATATGAATGCCATGGATGGCTCCTGAAGAAAGAGACACGATCCGATAACCGGGAAGCATGCTCCCAGCCGCTCCCGGATCAAACCCGGGCGTGGGTTACGCCTGGCGGGTACCTTCTTGTGATGCTGGATCGATAGGGCCTGTTTTACCTTTGCGCGGCCGGCCACGCCGGTGAATTTGCGGCTCGGGCAGAGGCTGCTGCTGGATGGCATCGAGACGCACCTCGATCATGTCCAACCAGCGCAGGTCTGCTTCCAGGTGCATGATGACTTTGTCCAGCAGCAGGATGTTCGCCAGCTCGGTGCGAGCATCGTACCCTTCCCGCTGATTGGTGACAGCGTGCATCTCCTGGAAAAGGAGGGCGCGTTGGGTCTGGATCAGGCGTTCCGGATCAGCCCGCCCGGAAACCAACCCGATGATCAGCTTGACGTAGAACTCGTCCCGCTGGTGTTGCGGAGCGACCCCGCTGGAAAGCCATTCCTGGAGCGCCGCCTCCCCTTGCGGCGTGATCTCATACACACGGCGGGAGGGCTCATCCCCTTCCCCAAGGTCAGAAGAACACTTCACCAGGCCGGACTCTTCCAGGCGGTCGAGCGTGGTGTAGATTTGGGCCGGTTTGACCTCCCAATTCACGTCACCGCCCACCAGGGCCTCGAACGCTACCCGCGTTTCATAACCGTGGCGCGGCTTCTGAGAGATCAACCCAAGGACAGCATAGCGAACCGACATGATCATCCCTAAATTAGTAAACGAGTGACTAATTATTGTAAATAGTATACGAGTTACTGCTTTTTGTCAAGATCGTCTTGC
>JAAZNB010000546.1 GCA_012798515.1 Chloroflexota bacterium | reverse complement strand
CGGGTTTGCAGGACGTCGGGGAACAGGCTGGGGTTGACGCGCAGCTCTTTGACGCGCGCCAGGCGAGCACGCCCGGAGCCAAACAGCTCTACCAGGCGGACTTCGTTCTCGCCCATCTGCATCAGGCGCACGGGAAACAGGGAGGTGCCCACCGGCAGCGCCGGCCCCAGGGGGCGGGCGCTCATCTCCAGCACCGGCTCGGCGCGGGTTTGGACCAGCACGCGCTCGCCGCCGCGCGCCAGGGAACTGTGTTCGAAGCTGGCTACTTCCTTGGGCAGGCCCCAGTTACGGCGCCCGTTGGCGGCGCTGACTTCTGTGGAGACCAGGATGCGGCTGACGGTGTAAAATGGCACCCCGGCCCAGTCGAAACGGCCGGGGATGAACAACAATTCGTCGTAGGGGCCGGCGGTGGAGCTGCTGTAGTGCAGCAGCAGGACGAACCCCGGGCCGCCCAGGAAACGGGTCAGCAGCCCGCCGGGTAGAAAGCCGTGCACGGCCAGAAAGGCCTGGCTGAATCGGTAGACCAGCAGGTACCCTTCGGCCTGCAGGCCCCAGGGCGCCGGGAGAATGGGGATCGCGCTCATGGGTTTGGTTCCCGAGCGGTCATGCTAAGGTACGGGGAAAACAGCATGGGGATAAGTGTACAACAAAAGCGGCCGGAGAGGGCAAAACTGCCCGGCGCGGGGCGGATTAATCCCGGTTTAACCGGGCCTTTCTTTGCCGTTAATCGGGCCGGGCTATAATGATTATCAGAGTGATTTTATCCACAAACAGCATGGAGCGATGATGGCTAAGACGAGAGTCCTGTTCCTTTGTACGGGCAATACCGCTCGCAGCCAGATGGCTGAGGGGCTGCTGCGTAAATATGCCGGGGACCAGTTCGAGGTGCACAGCGCCGGGTTGGAGCCGGGCGTGATCCATCCTCTGACCATCCAGGTGCTGGAAGAAGCCGGCATCGACGCCTCGGAGCACTACTCCAAGGGTCTGACCTTTTACCTGAGCAGGATGCGCTTTGGTTACCTGATCACGGTGTGTGATCAGGCCGACAAGAACTGCCCCGTCTTCCCGGGGATGGGCGTGCGCCTGCACTGGCATTTCGAGGATCCGGCGGCTGGCGAGGGCAGCGATGCGGAGAAGTTGGCCCGGTTTCGTCAGGTGCGTGACCAGATCGACGCCCAGGTGTGCGCCTGGCTGGCCGAACAAAGTGTGCCTTCCCGGGTCGCCATTCAAGAGGCCTGAAGTTCGCAGTACCGGCATTTTCACGCTCCGGGCGCTTTTGCCTGGCTCGCCGGGGGGCCGGGGCCTGCCTCCCTTGAGGCGGTCATTCTTTCGCATGAGGGGAAGGTGCAGGTAGGGGGCGTTTCTTTGTCCGCGCCGGCCTTGTGGGTGAGGATGCCGGCTTCTTGGCCGACAACAGGGTGGGTTCGCTTTTGAACCCATCTTTTTAATTAGCAGGTCGGGCTTCCAAAGTGCCCCGCAGGGGTATGCCCGACCGAACATGGCCGGCCAGAGATGCCGGCTTGCCCGCGCCGCCTCGGGCATACCCCGATGATCCGTTCGAGAGCGTGAGAGTTGGCTTTCGCTCCTGGCGCGGGCCGGCCGGGGCGCGGGGGTGGCCGGCCGGCCGCGACGGAGGGGCGTGGTTGGCCAGATCGCTCTAGCCAACCTACGCAGGGTCGGTTTCCCCTATTTTAATAGCAGGTCGGGCTTCCATGCCCGACCGAACACGGCTGGCAACGGGTGCCGGCTCCCCCGCGCCGCCTCGGGCCGAAGAGCGGCCGGGATAGAATTCGCCCACCTCAATTAGCAGGTCGGGCTTCCAAAGTGCCCCGATAGGGGTACGCCCGACCGAACACGGCCGGCCAGAGATGCCGGCTCACCCGCGCCGTCTCAGGCATACCCCGATGATCCGTTCGGGAACGTGAAAGTTGGCTTTCGCTCCTGGCGCGGGCCGGGTTTGGCCAGATCGCTCTAGCCAACCTACGCCGGGTCGGTTTCCCCCAGGCCGCAGAACGCCCCCCTTTGCACCCATACAACGGCTCTTTCTCAATAAAAAATGTAACACCTGTTGCATTTCTGGCTCGGCCGCGCTATAATCGCGTGTAACACCTGTTACAAGGATATTAAATGGCATATGCATGGATTCTTTTCTCCACCCAGCTGCCGGCCACGCCTTCCAGCCCGCGCGTGATGGTGTGGCGCAAGATGCGTTCGGCCGGAGCGGCCGGCCTGGACAACGGGCTGTGGATCCTCCCGGATACGGAGGCAGCCGAGCTGTTCCTCCAGGAGATGCGCGAGTACGTGGCCCAGCAGGGCGGCGCCAGCAAGTCCTTCCGGGCCGCAGCCCTGGATGAGGCCTCCGAGGCGGAGATCCTGGAGCGTTTCCGCCGGGACCGCGCCGCCGAATATGGCGAGCTGATCGAGCAGAGCGTGGACTTCCTGGCCGAGATCGACAAGGAGACCCGGCGCCAGAACTTCAGCTTTGCCGAGTACGAAGAGAATGAACAAGACCTGGCCAAGCTGGAAGCCTGGTACCAGAAAGTGCGGGGGCGGGATTTTTTGGAAGCGGACCCGCACGGTGAGGCCGTGGCCTACCTGGAGAAATGCCGCCAGGCGCTGCAGGAGTTTGCCGCGGCGGTGTTTGCGCACGAAGGCGCGGACCCCGGGCCGGGGCAGGCAGAGGACACGCCGGCGGAGTGATCCACCGGACATATCGAATTTGAGGGTATCCACCATGGTAGAACCAAAGCAAAAACCGGCGCGACTGGCCGCCCTGGCCCGCCTGCCCCGCAACGTGTGGGCGGTGGGGTTGACCAGCTTTTTTATGGACGTTTCCAGCGAGATGGTGCTCAACATCCTGCCCCTGTTCCTGGCCAACGTGCTGGGGGTGCAGACCAGCATCATCGGCCTGATCGAAGGCGTCGCCGAGGCCACGGCCAGCCTGCTGAAGCTGTTCTCGGGCTGGCTGTCTGACCGCCTGGGCGGGCGCAAATGGCTGGCGGTGGCCGGGTACGGCCTGTCGGCTTTGAGCAAGCCGTTTTTTTACATAGCCGGCAGCTGGGAACTGGTCGCCGGGGTGCGCTGGGCGGACCGGGTGGGCAAGGGTATCCGCACTGCGCCGCGGGATGCGCTGGTGGCCGATTCGGTTACGGCGGAGACGCGCGGGCTGGCTTTTGGTTTTCACCGGGCCATGGACACGGCGGGGGCCACCCTGGGTATCCTCATCGCCCTGCTGGTGGTGTGGTTGGCGCAGCAAAACGCCCTGGCGTTGGGCCTGCCGGCCTTTCGCCTGGTGGTGTTGATCAGCCTGGCGCCGGCTCTGCTGGCGGTGCTGTCGCTGGCCGTGGGGGTCCAGGATGTGGCGGTCACAGGCCGCCGGGCGGCGCCGCGGTTCTCTCTGCGAGACCTGGGACGGCCGTTCAATCTCTTCCTGGTCATCGTCAGTATCTTTACCCTGGGCAATTCCTCGGATGCTTTCCTGGTGCTGCGCGCCCAGGACCTGGGGGTGAGCGTGCCCGGCATCCTGATCATGCTGGCCCTGTTCAACCTGATCTATGCCCTGGTTTCGACCCCGGCCGGGGCGCTCTCGGACCGGGTGGGCCGGCGGCGGCTGATCACCGGCGGGTGGCTGGTGTATGCCCTGATCTACCTGGGCTTTGCGTTTGCCCAGGCGGCCTGGCAGGTGTGGCTGCTGTATGTAGTCTACGGGCTGTATTACGGCCTGGCCTACGGCAGCGCCACGGCGTTTGTGGCCGACCTGGTTCCGGAGTCGCTGCGCGGCACGGCTTACGGTACGTACCACGCCGTGATCGGCCTGTTGGCCTTCCCGGCCTCGCTGATCGCCGGTCTGCTGTGGCAGGGCGCGGGGAGCTGGGGTGGATTTGGCCCGGCGGCGCCTTTCTTGTTGGGCGGGGCCCTGGCTCTGTTGGCCGCCCTGTTGATGGTGGTGTGGCTGCCGCGCCAGGAGCGCGTTTGAGGCGAGGGCGTTTTTCCCTCCCCCATTTTGGTTTTTCAAAAATGGGGGAGGTGCAGGAGGGGGT
>JAAZNB010000545.1 GCA_012798515.1 Chloroflexota bacterium | reverse complement strand
GGCCGTCCGGCCGGGAAAGGCCCACCGACGGCTGCCTTTACCCAACCTGGCCCTATCCTACGCGCCCACAAATGCTATAATAAGGGTCATAAATACCCTCGTGCCGGGCAGCCTGCCCGGGAGGGTAATCCTTCACCTCACCCGGAGAACCTATGCCAGTCACCCCCACTCGCGACCGGGTCAATCCCGAGAAAATCAACACCACCCCGGCCCGGCGCCCGGAATGGATCCGCGTGCGCCCGCCGTCGGGCGAGACCTACGAACAGCTGCGCGCGTTGATGCGCCGCAAAGCCCTGCACACCGTGTGCGAAGAGGCCGGCTGTCCCAATATGGGGGAATGCTGGGGCAGCGGTACGGCCACCTTCTTGATGATGGGCGACGTGTGCACCCGCACCTGTGGCTTCTGCGACATCAAGCACGGCGCCCCCTCCCCGCTGGACTGGCTGGAACCCGAACGGGTCGCCCAGGCGGTCAAGTCTATGGAGCTCAAACACGCCGTGATCACCAGCGTCAACCGGGACGAGCGCCGCGACGGCGGTGCGCCCATCTTCGCCATGGTCATCCAGCGCATCCGCCAGATTCACCCCGGCTGCTCGGTCGAAGTGCTCGTCCCCGACTTCAAGGGCAGCCTGGAAGCCCTGCGCATCGTCATGGACGCCCGCCCCGAGATCCTCAACCACAACGTGGAGACCGTGCCGCGCCTGTTCAAACGGGTCCAACCGCAGGACCATTACCAGTGGTCCGCCGCCACCCTGTCCAACGCCAGGAAGCTGGACCCGGCTGTGCTGACCAAGTCCGGCATCATGCTCGGCCTGGGCGAGAGCCTGGACGAGGTCAAGGCCACCATGCGCGACCTGCGCTCCTGGGGCGTAGATATCCTCACCCTGGGCCAATATTTGCAGCCCAGCCGCCGCCACCTGCCTATCGAGCGCTACTACACCATGGAAGAATTTGCCGAGCTGGGCCAGTATGGGCAGGAGATCGGGTTCCGGTGGGTAGAAAGCGGCCCCCTGGTGCGCTCCTCTTACCACGCCCGCGAGCAGGTACAGGCTCTCAGCGTGGTGCATCGCCAGCTGTACGGCGAGCCGGGCGGCCAGTCCCCCGCCGCCGCTTGAACCCAAGGTCATATAAAACCGGCGTTCCTGCCAGAACAGGGACGCCGGTTTTTATTTTCCACCCGGTCCGTCTACCGCTCCGGCAGACGGCTACAGGCCTCCACCGCCAGCCAGAAGATCAGCTCGCGCGTGCTACGCCGCTGGTTCCAGCCGCGGTAGTCCCAGCCCTCGGGCAGCACCAGGTCGCCGCCGTACATCAGCTGGCCCAGGATGACGCCGCGGTACTGGGCGATGGCAAAGAAAGCCGAGGCTTCCATGTCCACCGTGGCGCAGCCCTCGGCCAGGCGCAGCGCGCGCTTGTACGCCGTCTCGCGGTAGATGCCGTCCGTCGTCCAGCTCTTCACCTGGCGGTACTCCAGCCCGCGGCCTTGCAGCGTGTCTTCCAGGGCAGCGATGGCCAGCGGGTGGGCGGCCACCTCGCGCCCGGCCGGCAGGTAGTGGTACGAAGTGCCCTCGTCCCGCACCGCAGCCGTGACCACCAGCGGGTGCCCGGCGGCCACCCCGGC
>JAAZNB010000544.1 GCA_012798515.1 Chloroflexota bacterium | reverse complement strand
TCCGGCGCCGTCCCGGTGTGGCCGGGCGGGGAACGCTTGAGAATAATGCTTTTGCCTTCTATAGAATATTCACACGGCCAGCCCACCGCTACAAAAGCATTCTGCTACCCCGGTAAAACAAAAAGCGAGATGGCATGAAACGCTCAAACCCCGTCCAAGTGTATCAACTCAAGGCGACCCTCAGATACATCCAGCCGCCCGTGTGGCGGCGCATCCTGGTGCCAGACAACATCACGCTGCAAGATTTGCATGATATCTTTCAGGACGTGTTTGGCTGGCAGAATTCTCACCTGCACGATTTCAATATCCAGGGCATCCATTATAGCGATCCAGTCGTCGACGAATTGGGACCATTGGATATCGAATACCAGGATGAAGACGAAGTCACAATCCAGTTGCGCGACCTCCAATTACGCCAGGGCTCGCGGTTTGTCTATACGTATGATTTCGGGGACAGTTGGGACCACAACGTGCTGATCGAAAAGATCTGCCTCCCAACCGAAAAAATGTCCCTGCCGCAATGCATCGCAGGAAAACGCGCCTGCCCGCCAGAAGACGTCGGCGGCGCTCCCGGTTACGAGCGCTTCCTGGAAATCATCCGCGACCCACAGGCCGAAGAGCACCACAGCCTCCTGGAATGGGAAGGAGGAACGTTCGATCCCGAAGCGTTTGACCTGGACGCAGTCAACCAAATCCTGCGCCGCAAAGGCCAACAAGAAGTGGGCAGGAGCGCGCCGCCAACAGCCCAGAAATTGCGCTTCGACGCGGCCCGGCTCTTCGAGCCGGAGGACGAACAGGTCGCTCAGTCCCTCCCGCTGCGCCAGGACGTCGTTTCCTTTTTGACCTATTTACAGGAAAACAAAGTAACCGGCACCCAATCTACCGGGAACCTGCCGCTCAAAGCCATCGAAGAGATTGCCAACCGGTTTGTCCATCCACCGGAACTGGAAACCCATATCGGTGAAATCACGTATCGTTTCCGGAGCGAGTACGAGGTCATGCCGGTCTTCTTCGTCCACCGGCTGGCCGAGAGCATACAGCTGGTCAGTGGCGGCCCCGGACGGCGCTGGCGCCTGACCCCGGCCGGCGAGCAATTTCTGACCCTCGCCCCACTTCCCCAGGTAGGGCTGCTATTCTCCGGCTGGTGGTACCAGTTCAACTGGATACAAATTGGCACGCCATCTGTTTTCGACGACATGCTGCCCAAAAGTCTTACCCAGGTCGTGGCGTCCTTATTGTACAAACTGGTCGTCCACCAGCCATACCCCTACCCATTTTTTATCGACCCGATCGCCCAATCGATCGGATGGGACCGGATGCTCGAAGTATTCGATCCGGACCAGTGGAAAATCAAGACCTTCGTTCGAGACGTGGTAGTAGCCCCCTTAGCAGACTTTGGCGTCCTGACCGCCCAATACGAGGATACCTCCGGCGGATTCCTGGATGTCAAGAAATTGACCACCCTCACGCTGACCCCCTTTGGCCAGAAGCTGCTCGAAGTGACCCGCAAAAGCAAGTAAGCCGGGCAGCTTCCACGAAACACTTTTCTCACCCGGCCTCATTCCAGGCGGCTCGCGTCCGGCGCCAGGGAGACCCACTCCCCCTGTAGTTCCGCCTCCAATCGGAAGTGGTCCGCCCAAACCGTGCCAGCCCCAACCACGAGGACGCCAAAGTTCAACCAGCGGATGCCGGCAGGCACGTTGGCCAAGAGCGTAAAGCGTTTCCAGGCAGTGGTTCCCCGAATCGGGCGGTCGCCCATGTTATCGAAAAAGAGCGGGCGCGTTTGAAGGCCATCTCCCCGGAGCCATAACCCCGCCCACCCGTCGAGCCCATCGCTGCACAGGTCCCCACTAAAACGGATGCGCTTGCCCGCCAGGAACTGCGCCGGGCAGCGCTGCATCAGCGAGCCAAAGGCCTGCTTTTCGCCCATCCCACGGCCGGCTCGTATCTGGACACATTTCTCGCCGCCAGCTTGCGGCCGGTCGACGACCTGAAAGTCATACGCGGTGGATACGCCGCTCACATAGCCCAGGCTATCCGACCAGGACCGGCTGGCGAGCTTGCCGGCCGGCAGAGGAGAGAACTGCATGTCCAGGGGGAACAAGGTGATGGCCCCGTCTGCCCAGCCATGAATCAAACCGTCGAGGACTTTCCAGGCTTCCATTGCCGCCGGTCGCTCTCCCGGGTCGGGATGAGTACAGCGCGCCACCAGGTCCTTCACTTCGGGCGAAACCGGGTATGGCGAATGCTCGATCCGCAGGCCCTCTTTTTGCTGCGACTTGGCGGCGCCCAATGCATAGGGGTTACTTTCTGGGAAGGCCCTGCGCCCCACCAACATTTCCCACAAAATTTGCCCCAACGCGTACACATCGACCGCCGGGGTGAGGATGTCGCCCGAAAATTGTTCCGGGGCCATGTAATGGGGCGTCCCGGCCATGCGTCCTTCCCCGGTTTCCATGCCCCGGTCATCCACCCGGTTTACAATCGATAGCCCGAAGTCGATCATCTTGGGCTGAAAGGGTGGGGCCAGCAAGATATTGCCCGGTTTCAGGTCACAGTGGATCACGCCGTTGGGATGCGCGCTGTGCGCCAAAGCCCGCATCAGCTCGGCCACCAGATAGGCCGAAATCGTCTCGGGCAGCGGCCGGTGATGGGCCAGGTATTCCGCCAGGGTCACACCCCGGATATATTCCGACACAAAGTAAGCCGGGTGGGCCTGCAGATCGAAATCCAACAAGTGGACCATACATGCGTCGTGTAGCTTCTGCAGCGCCAGCACCTCTTGCGACAAAGCGGCCGGGTTGGTGCTCCCATGCAGGAGCTTGACGCACACTTCTTTTCCGGTCACCGGATCCCTGGCCAGCCAGGTTTCACCCATCCCGCCCCTTCCCAGGGGCCGCAGCGGAGAATACACGGCTTTCCAATCCACATGCCTGCTGCGGTGCTGGAAC
>JAAZNB010000543.1 GCA_012798515.1 Chloroflexota bacterium | reverse complement strand
GTAGATAGAACAAGCCGGTCTTGTTGGAAATTGCCTTCTTTATCGCCCCGAAATGGCGTCGCCATTATCCCGGCCAGGCCGATTTTAACTTTCCTCATTGCTTTCATGTATACCTCTCCATCGCATTTGATCACCGGAGTAATCTGTGGGGCCCCGGGAACGCCCGAACCACGACGAATCCCCAGGCCCCGATCTGTTCCTTAACAGATTGGCCAGCGGAAGCAGGCGGCCGATGCAGGTTCATTCCACAAATCCAATAGTTCCTTGTCCACTACGCAAAGCGAAAGCGAAAAACCGCCCATTTCTTGCGTGGTGAAAAGGGAATCGACCACGCTGCCGGCAATCAAAAATCCCTGGTCGTGCAGTGCCTGGTGGGCGCGGCGGTAAAGAATATCGAGCTCCATTCTTGATGTTCCACCAGAACCGTTCACAAAGACCAGCACCTGCTTTTCAGTGAAATCAGCCAGGTCGGCCACCAGCTTTGCCAGCAGCAGGTCCACAATTTCGTCGGCGGGCAGCAAGTCGCCGCGGTAAACACCTACTTCGCCATGCACCCCGGTGCCGATTTCAACCTGCCCGGCCGGCATTTCGAACAGAGGAACCCCTGTGGCAGGATGGGTCGGCGGGCGAACGGCGACGGCCAAAGTGGCCGTCCGCTGGTTGGTTTTGCGCATCAGCCCGGCTACTTCTGCCAGAGATTTTCCGTTTTCGGCCGCCGCGCCGCCAATTTTCAAAGCAAACAACAAACCGCCTAATCCACGCCGCTGTGTAAACTCCGCCCGTGGCGCGGTGGCGATATCATCCCCCAGGGAAATCGGCTCCACCGGAATGCCCAGCTGCTCTGCCCGGCGAATTCCCAGGCGGGCGTTGAGGACATCGCCAGAGTGGTTGGAGATTAACAGCGCGACGCCGGCCCCCCGGTCGGCCAGTTCAATCGCCCGGGCTATTTTTACACCTGAGGCACAGGTAAATATTGGCCCGTAAACGTCGCTGTCTAACAGACCTTTTCCGACCAACCCGCCCATCGAGGGGGTGTGGCCTCCACCGTGGCCTATGGCAAGACCCACTTTTCCCGGCTCTTTTTTATGCGTGCGGACCAGGAAACCTTCTGGAAGATAGGTAAGGATGCCCGCATTGGCCCATGCCAGGCCTTCATTGTCTTCGGCAATCATCGTGTCGGCACGATTGATAAACTTTCCAGAAGGGACCAACCCGGTTGCAGAATTTTCACGCGGGTGAATTTCTACCTTTCTGCCCGCCTCGGCCTCTTTAAAACAACTGACGATCAGGGCAAACGAGGTGGCTCCGGCGTCTTGATACCCTTTTGAACGCTCCCCCAAAAAATGAGCCCGGCCATGAACCGCGACCATCCCTTGCGTGGAGAGCATTCCTTCCCTGGCCGCTTCTTCAGCGGCGCCCAGAGCATCCGCCAGCGATGGGTATTTTTTGTCCTGCAAGGCTTGAACCGCCGGGAAGATCGCATCCACCAGGGTCTTTTGCCCCGGCTGGGCCCCGCCCACTTGCATTACGGCGTTTAACCCCCCTTCAAAGAATTGGGCCAGATCTTCCTGTGAGCAACCTTGTTTCCCGCGCAGCACGATTCCGCCTTCAGCAAAGAAGGCAGCCAGTAAGGGGCCAATCGCGCCTCCGGCATTTTCTGCCAGCGATTCTGCAACAGCATCCAACAGGCTGCCCAATTCCACATAGTCATTTCGAAGGGCATAATCGGCGGCCGCGAAGGCCCTGGAAATGGTAAACCCATGATCCCCATCACCTACCGCCGCATCCAGGTTGTTTAATGTCTGGCATTGTTCATTAAATTTTACCGATAATAAAGAAAACAATGTTCTGAACTTTTTCAGATCAAACATTGGCGACCTCATGTTTTAGAAACTCCGCTGCACGGTAAGCGGCCTGGTCTAAATCATCCGCAAGCGATCGCCAGATGGTTAGACCGCGACCTACTTCGCCGGCGGGATTAACAAACGTCTCTGTGACTAAATATCCCTGGTACCGGGCTAATTGTAAGGCTTTGTGCACTTCTACCCAAGGGATGTGTCCCTCGCCCGGGATTTTACGATTGTTTTCTGCGCAATGAAAATGGCCTAAATAATTACCGGCTTGGATGATTGCATCGGAGATGTTGTCCTCTTCGATGTTCATATGGAAAGTATCTAAATGCAATTTGATATTCGGACTGTCCACTTCATCCAGGAACTGAATCCCCTGTTCGACTGTGTTGATTAAGTAACCTTCAAATCGGTTAAGGACTTCCAGGCACAGGGTGACCCCGTGGTCTGCGGCCATCTTCCCGGCCAGGCGCAGGGATTGCATACAAAGATCCCGCCTTTGGGGCAAATCCTGGTCCGGGAACAATCCCCAACCCGCATAAGTCACTCCCCCTAAAACGGGGCTGCCCAATTTTTCTGCCCCTGCAAAGCATGCTTGCAGATGGTCCAGTCCGGCCTGGCGAATTTCAGGGTCAGGGCTTGAGATATCGGTAGCCGGTCCAAGACCAGTGCCACAACTGGCCAGCATCCCTTCTGCGGTCAAAGCATTACGCAGGCGTTCGTAATCCAGCTCCAAAGGATTCATGAGAGGAAATTCTGCGACATCAAACCCCGCCTGTTTGGCTTTGAGGATCAGAGGCTCCAGATCATCAGACCAGGATACTTGCCAGTAGGAAAGATGGATACCAATTGGAAGCATGTCTCACCTTGATAGAAATGAGGATCTCCTCTCCCAATATCCTTGAGAGAGGAGAGAGGATAGGGACCCCAGGGATCAGAAACCTAATAGCTTTGTAATACCGCCAACTACGATCGCAATCACGGAGAAATCGTTGCCGCCGAAAGCGTTGATGAAGCCACCCGCTGTGTTCGCTACGAAGGGCAGCGAAAGAGCCTGTAACACGATCAGCAGCACGCCACCCACCAGGGAAGCCACAATCGCGCCACGGCGACCGCCGGTTGCGTTCGCCAGGACCGCGGCAGGACCCACATCAAAGAAAGCTGCCACCACCAGCGGAAGCAGCACATAGCGATAACCCAATGCGCCGAAGATGACCAGCGTGACCAGGGAAGCAATCATGGCAAGGGGGAAGCCAATCGCCAGCGCATTTTGCCCGTAGGGGAAAACCATCGGGCAGTCGAGGGCAGGGATGGCATCGGGAACGACCTTCTTGGCAAAACCGTGGAAAGCCGGCACAATCTCACCCAGCATCAGGCGCACGCCCGTCAGCAGGATGGTAAGGCTGGCGCCAAAGAGGATACCCTGGTAGATGATCCACAGGTACCAGGTCGGCTGAGAACCACCTGCGAAGGTCTCTGCGGCCCAGGCCGGACCGGCGATAAAGCCCATGACCAGGTAGAGGAGGAACATGATGATGGAAGTGGAAATGGTCATCGACTTGAGGAAACTCAAGTTATCCGAGATCTTCAGATCTTCCGTGGATTGCGAGGGATCGCCAACCAGTTTACCAATCCATGCACCCACCAGGGCGATGCTGGTGGTGCTGTGACCGATTGTAAAATCTTTGCTGCCGGTCAGTTTGAAAACATATGGCGCGATTAAAGCCGGCAGGACGGTGGAGAGGACACCGTGGATCAGGCTGCCGATTACCACCAGGGGGACGCCGCTGATCTTTCCGCCATCCGCCAGAGCGGCAACGACCATGAAAGCATTCCAGAACATGATGTGCCCGGTAAGGAACACGTATTTCAACTTTGTCACGCGTGCCAGAACCAGGTTTACCAGAAAACCAAACACCATCACCAGAATGACGGATACGCCATATTGGCTCAAGAAAGCCGTCCAGTCGACCGCGATGGCTTCACCCTGGAAGGCATACACTTTACTGAACATGGTCGAGATCGGGGTGATGACACCGCTAAGCAGATCCACAGCGGAGAAGAGGATAATGACACCCGCCATGGTTTTGATGGTGCCAGTGATGACTTCGCTGAAGGTTTTACGCGACATCAGCAAACCCAAGAATGCGACGAGCCCGAGCATAAATGTTGGCAGCAAACGGGGGACGATGCTGAAAACCAGACCTACGTTCATTTTCCATGCTCCTTTTTGATTGGTAGTAAACAATGAGGGACAAAAATTGGTTAATTCTTCAGAATTATTTCGATTACAGACACCTCCTCCGCATCCAGATCCAATGACATAAATAATTTTTCTGATTCCTGGCTCCAATGGATGGCAGTTTGTCGGGGCCAGATCCGTTGCACTTCATCCACTTTTTGAGCGTGCATGTCGATGGACACACGTGCAGGTGAGGCTGTCTTCAAGTAATTGCTAACCAAAACCCAAACCCGGTCCGCGCCCATCAGCAAGTGCGGGTCGATCTCCCGATGTTTTTTCTGGGGGTACTCCACGCTGATACGCGGTTGAATACCCAGTTGAGGCAATACTTGTTGGATGATTCGCGCGAGCATTGACCGGTCCGTCTTCAGGTGTCCGGCGTCGCACTGCGAGGCCAGATAAATTCCGTTCCCCGAACCATAAGCACACAAGGTCGCCGCGGGGTGTTGGTCCAGAAAGGTAGCCAATACTTTTGTGTTCTCTGCAATGGTTACCAGGTCACGATTCCACCAGCCATCTAATATTTCGCCGCCGTAGTCGATTTGAACGCCATCCAATCGATCGGGTTCCACGCGTTGGATACCAAACGCCTTGCGTAAACCAGAGATGGGTAAATGATGTTGATACCACCCGCGCGAATCGAGCGTACCGCAGCGGGAG
>JAAZNB010000542.1 GCA_012798515.1 Chloroflexota bacterium | reverse complement strand
TAACACATGTTGACAAATGATCTATTTCGAGTGAAAATAATATATACCAACTGAAATTTATTTCTCGTACTTAAACCGGATAGAACCCGTGGCAAGAATGCAGACAGATTACGATTGCGTGCATGGCCATATCCAAACTACCTGTAAGGGGTTATCCCATTTATGAACATGATTGCCAAGTTTTTAGACCCTTCTGCGGTGTGCCTGAACTTAGAGGTCGAAGATGGGCAAGAGGTCATTCACTGCCTGGCGGATAAGCTCCACACGGCCGGCTACGTCAAAGACAGCTTTGCCCAGGCCGCCCTGGACCGGGAGGCCGTCCTGCCCACCGGTTTGCCTTTGCTGGGCAACATCAACGCGGCCATTCCGCATACCGATATCGAGCACGTCTTCAAACCCGGCCTGGCCATGGCCACGCTGGCCAGCCCGGTGACCTTCCAGAACATGGTCATGCCCGAAGAAGCGGTGCCGGTGCGCCTGGTGTTCTTGCTGGCCCTGGACCAACCCAAAGCGCAGATCGAAATGCTGCAAGAGATTGCCGCCGTGCTTCAGAATGAGAGCGTGGTTAAAAATCTAATCTCGGCCACCTGCGTGCAAGACGTGATGCAGGCCCTGGCTGTTTGAGCGTTTGCCAGTTGGATGACGATAGCATGCCAGATCGAGCGAGGGATTTCAGTGGGATGCGTTTTTTCCCGGAAAAGTCTTCCGGGGGCAGCCGTCGGATGGGGTGGCTTTGCCCAGGATTGACTTTTCCATCTGATCTCCCTAAAATAAATTTAGCTCATCTAATATTAATCTCAGGCGAGGAAAATCCATGGCTCTAAAAAAGACAATTCTGGTTGCTTGTGGTACTGCGATCGCCACCTCTACCGTGGTGGCAAGGGCGCTTGAAGAAGCACTCAAGGCGCGTGGCATCAACGTTCTGACCCGACAATGCAAGGCGATGGAAGTCAAAAGCCAACTGGCAGGTGTAGACCTGGTTGTCTCGACCACCCCGGTCCCCAAAGACCTGGGCGTACCCGTGATTCAAACCCTGGCATTTCTGACGGGGATTGGAAAGGAGGCGGTTATCGAAGATATCGTTAAAGCATTGCAGTCGTAACATCCCAAGTTTTTAATACGCCAATTTTGAACATCATTTAGCCACACCTTGTCTTTGCAATAACCATTTCGTCTGGAGGATAAATATGGATGTCTTTTTGCAAGGGTTAAAAGGCGTTATTGACGCTCTTGGCGCCACCGTTTTGCTCCCGGTAATCATCTTCTTCATTGCTTTGATCATGGGAGCCAAACCCGGGCGCGCCTTCCGTGCTGGCGTTACCATCGGCATCGCCTTCATCGGTATTAACCTGGTCATCAACCTGATGTGGGCTACCCTCTCCGATGTAGGCCAGGCCATGGTCACCAACCTCAACATTCAGCGCGACGTCGTTGACGTCGGTTGGCCTTCAGCCGCCGCCATCGCATTTGGCACCGAAGTTGGCCTGTGGGTCATCCCGATCGCTATCGTTGTCAATATTATTATGCTCGCGCTGCGTTGGACGAAGACCCTCAACATCGATATCTGGAACTATTGGCACTTTGCATTCCTGGGTTCTATGGTCTTCGTCGCCACCGGCAATTTGCTGTACGGTTTGATTGCCTCGGCGATTGGCGCTGCACTGGCCCTGTTCCTGGGCGACTGGACTGCCAAGGCCGTGCAACACTTCTACCAGGTGCCTGGTATTTCTATCCCTCACCTGACCACCGCCCCGGGCGTGCCCTTCGCGATCGTGACCAACTGGGTCATCGACCGCATCCCCGGCCTGCGTGACCTGGACGCCGACCCCGAAACCATCCGGGAAAAACTGGGCGTCTTTGGTGAGCCGGTCATCCTCGGCCTGGTCATCGGTATCATCCTCGGCCTGTTGGGTTTCTACAATGCGGGCGACTTCCAGACTGCCCTGGTCAAAGTCCTGCAAACCGGTATGAACCTGGCCGCTGTCATGCTGCTGCTGCCCCGTATGGTGCAAATCCTTATGGAAGGCCTGATCCCCGTCTCCGAAGCTGCTCGCGATTTCATGCAGAAACGCGCCAGCGGCCGCGAGATCTACATCGGCCTCGACTCTGCCATCCTCATCGGCCATCCTGCGGCGATTTCTTCTTCGCTGGTGCTGGTCCCGATCGCCATTCTGCTCTCCATCATTCTGCCTGGCAACCGGGTCATCTTGTTCGCCGATCTGGCCATCATCCCCTTCGTGGTTGCCCTGTTCGCTCCGCTCATGCGGGGTAACATCGTGCGTATGATCATCGCTGGCACCCTCGAACTGCTGGTCGGTTTCTACATCGCTACCGGTATGGCTTCCTTCTTCACCGGCGCGGCGCAGAATGCCGGCTTCGCCCTGCCCGAGAACGCCCTGCAAATCACCTCGATTGGAGATGGTTTCCTCTGGCCGCAGTGGGTCTTCACCCGCTTCACGCAGTGGATGGGCCCTATCGGCCTGCTCCTGCTGGCCGTTCTGCTGGGTGTGGCCATCTTCTTCTACAACCGCAATTCCCGCCAATGGGAAATTGCGGCCGGCGCTCCGGCCGACGAAGCTGCGGCAGCCGACTAAGTCTTTCAGTTTTTTCCGTGTAAGAAGAGATCGGGCGGCCCTTGGGCCGCCCGATCTGCGTATAGGGGGGAGTAGGCGGCGGGGTTTTTGGCCGGCCGGGGCGGGTGCAGCGACGTTGGGTGGGTGCAGCCGTAGGGTGCGTTGACAACGCACCGCTTCTCCGGTCGGGTCAGCACCTGGGCGCATCCAGGAGGTGTGCCCATCCTTCCCCATGTTTGATCGTGGTTTGATGGCGTGGGTGTCATCATCCACGGTGAATGGGCGGGCGGTGGTGATTTTTTGCCGGCCGGGGGGTGTGCATCGATGTTGAACGGTCGGGCGTACCCCTATCGGGGCATAATAATGGAAGCCCGACCTGCTGAAAAAAAGGGGCATCGGTGGCGGAAAGCCGTAGGGTGCGTTGGCAACGCACCGCTTCCCCGGTCGGGCCAGCACCTGGGCGGGGCAAGGAGGCATGCCCATCCTTCCCGATGTTTGATCGTGGTTTGATGGCGTGGGTGTCATCATCCACGGTGAATGGGCGGGCGGTGGTGATTTTTTTACCGGCCGGAGGGTTTGCATCGACATTGAACGGTCGGGCGAATGGAAGCCCGACCTGCTGTAAAAAAAGGCATCGGTGGTGTGTTAATGCCTGCCGGGGGTGTCATCATCCACGGTGAACGGTCGGGCGAATGGAAGCCCGACCTGCTGAAAAAAAAGGGGCATCGGTGGAGAACCGGGCGGGCGATGGTGATTTTTTGCCGGCCGGGGGGTGTGCATCGATGTTGAACGGTCGGGCG
>JAAZNB010000541.1 GCA_012798515.1 Chloroflexota bacterium | reverse complement strand
ACGATACCGCGCGGGTTGAGCTCGCGGCGCACGATCCCCGTACGCCCGGGAATGGCCTCTTTGCCCGTGACGACCGGCGCTCGTTGGGCGCGCAGGGCAAACGTCAAGGCGGTGAAGAAGGTGGCTGCGATAAAGATGCCGCTGCCGATCACCAGGGGGACGGAAACGCCGGGAAAGCCCGGCGGGCGGGCCCCATTGAACAGGATCAAGGCCCCGGCGATGAATGATCCGGCTCCGGCTATGGTCAGGGCGCCGTGTGTAGGGGCTTTGATGTCCAGGATAAACAGGGCGAAAGCCAGTACCACCAGCAGGATACCAAACCAGTTGACCGGCAGGATGCCCAACCCGTATACGGCCAGGATCAGGCACAGCACGCCGATGAAGCCGGCCACCCAGCCGCCCGGGCTGGACAGCTCGATCAGCAAGGCCTGCACCCCGATGGCCAGAAGCAGGAAGACCAGGTTAGGATCTACCAGCATTTGCAGGGTCTGTTCGATGAAGGTGAAATCCAGAAATTGCACTTCGGCGCCGCGCGTGTGTAGAGTGATGGTCTGGTCGTTGAGAAACACCTGGCGGCCGTCGATCTGGTCGAGCAGGTCTTCCAGGGAGGCGGCTCGCAGGTCTACCAGCCCGACTGCTACGGCCTCGTCCACGGTGACGGCCCGGGCCGATTCGATCATTTCCTGGGCCAGCTGCACAGCCTCTGGCGGGCGCTGGCCGGTCAGGGTGCGCGCCGAGGCCTTGAGCATCTCTTTGACCTTGCTTTCCATCGTTTCGCCAATGTCTTCCCCCTGGGAACCGACCGGGCTGGCGGCGCCGATGGTGGTCTCGGGCGCCATGGCAGCCAGGTGGCCGGCCAGGGTGATGATCGTGCCGGCGCTGCCGGCCATGGCGTTCTGGGGTGATACGTACACCACCACGGGGACGGAGCTGCTGCGGATTTGTTGGACGATGTGGTTCATCAGGTCGATGCTGCCCCCCGGGGTGTCGAGCTGCAGGACGACCACCTCGGCCTGTTGGCCGGCGGCCCGGTCCAGGCCGCGCTGGATGTAGTCGGACATGGTGGGGGTCAGTGGGCCGCTGGCGGTCAGCACCAATACCAGGGGGCCATCGGACTGGGCCGTTACCGGCGCCGCCAGCAGGAAGGTGCTGGCCAGGAGAACGGTCAGGAGCAGGATGCGCACGATGCGTCTCATAATTTAAATTATATCCACAAATCCTCCGCTACAGGCTGAAAAAGGCCCCCTTCCTTTATAACGGCCGGCCGGGACGGCGCCCTGGCCGGCGGACATTAATTTTTTTCCTATAACTCGTTAATACTGTTCTTGTAATGCGACGGTATGCTTAAGCACGTATGATCAGCAATCGTTGAAAGGAGATTTCTACCTATGGCGAAAATTATAGGTATTGACTTGGGAACCACAAACAGCGTTGTGGCAATAATGGAAGGCGGCGATCCGGTCGTGATCACGACCGCAGAAGGGTCGCGTTTACTGCCCTCCGTGGTGGGGTTCAATAAAAATGGGGAACGCCTGGTTGGGATTCCTGCAAAACGCCAGGCAGTAGTCAACCCTGAAAACACGATCTATTCGATCAAACGCTTTATGGGGCGTCACTACGACGAGGTGGAGCAGGAACGAAAAATGGTGTCTTACAGCGTCGTGGCCGGCCCCGCCGGAGATGCACGGGTGAAGGTCCCGGTGACTGGGCGTGAGTATTCTCCGCAGGAGATCTCAGCCATGATCCTGGCCAAGCTGAAGACCGACGCCGAAGCATACCTGGGCGAGACGGTTACCCAGGCGGTCATCACCGTGCCGGCCTATTTCAATGACAGCCAGCGCCAGGCGACCAAAGACGCCGGGCGTATCGCCGGCCTGGAAGTGCTGCGTATCATCAATGAGCCGACTGCTTCGGCCCTGGCTTATGGCCTGGACAAGAAGAAGAACGAAAAGATCCTGGTCTTCGACCTGGGTGGTGGTACCTTTGACGTCAGCGTCCTGGAAGTGGGCGACGGCGTCTTCGAAGTGAAGTCCACCAGCGGCGACACGCACCTGGGCGGCGACGATTGGGACGAGGCCGTGGTCAACTGGGCGGCTGACGAATTCTTGAAAGACCAGGGTATCGACCTACGTAAAGATCGCCAGGCGCTACAGCGTTTGCGGGAGGCGGCTGAGAAAGCCAAGATCGAGCTCTCCAACATCATGGAGACCGAGATCAACCTGCCCTACATTACGGCGGATGCCAGCGGGCCCAAGCACCTGCAACTGCGCTTGAGCCGCTCGAAATTCGAGCAGCTGACCAGCCACCTGGTGGACCGGCTGCGGGGGCCGTTCGATGCGGCCTTGAAGGACGCCGACCTGAATTCGTCCAGCATCGACGAAGTGGTGCTGGTAGGTGGCTCGACGCGTATGCCCATGGTCCAGGATCTGGTGCGCAAACTGACCAACAAGGAACCGAACAAAGGGGTCAACCCGGACGAGGTGGTCGCCATTGGGGCGGCTATCCAGGGTGGCGTGCTCTCCGGCCAGGTCAAGGACGTGCTCCTGCTGGACGTGACGCCCTTGTCCCTGGGGGTCGAAACTATGGGCGGCGTGATGACGCCTTTGATCGAGCGTAACACGACCATCCCGGTGCGCAAGACGCAGGTCTTCTCCACGGCCGAAGATAGCCAGACCGCGGTCGACATCCACGTCTTGCAAGGCGAACGCCCCATGGCCGCCGACAACATGAGCCTGGGCCGTTTCCGCCTGGATGGAATTCCACCGGCGCCGCGGGGTATCCCGCAGGTCGAGGTGACCTACGATATCGACGCCAACGGCATCCTCAATGTCTCGGCCAAGGATAAAGCCTCCGGTCGCGAACAGCGTGTGGTCATCACGGCTTCGACCAACATGAACAAGGAAGAAATCGAGCGCCTGGTATCGGAAGCACAGCAGCACCAAAGTGATGACCAGCGGCGGCGTGAACTGGCCGAAGTGCGCAACACGTCTGACATGGTCGTTTACCAGGCTGAAAAGGTCCTGCGCGAGCAAGGCCAGGCGCTTCAAGAGCCGCAGCGCACGCAGATCGAGGGCAAGGTCCGCGATCTACGCCAGGCAACGCAGGGCGAAGACATCGCCCGCATCCGCAGCCTGTCGGATGAGTTGCAACAACTGGTCGCAGCGGCCGGCCAGCCCCCTGCCGGGCAGTCTGGCGGCTTCGGCGGCCAGGACGGTGGCAGTGAAGGCGGCCCGCGCGGCGGGTCTGGCGGCGGCGAAGACGTCGTCGAGGGCGAATTTACGGAAGCGTAAAACCTGCCTGTCTAAAAACCCCGGAGTTTCAGGGAGATCCTCCCTGAAACTCCGTTTTTATTTAATTTACGCGTCTCCGCAGCTCGAAAGCCTGGCCCGGTCTGTGTTATTGATCGTCACAGGCCTTGCGCAGCAAGACGACCCGGGTGCGGAAGGTGCTGACCAGGTCGGGCAGAAACGGCAGGTACCTGGAAAGGGCGTAAATGAGTCTGCCCCGGCGGCTGTTCTTCAGGTAGGCTTGTGTGGCGAATTCCACGCGACAAAAACAGGCGCAGAAATAATCTTCGAGCTGTTTCCGGTTGAGGTAGTTGGTGTAGTGATTGAGGTAGTGGTAATTCTCGGCGGCCGTTTCCCTGGCCGACATGCCTTTCTGGTTAGCCTTGCGGACTCCCAGGGAGGCCCACAGGCGCAGCCAGGGGTACTGTTGAAACACGGTGGCCAGTGGGACGAAGACGTGGGGCTCGATGGGGGTGTAACGGGATGGAAAAATATTTAAATTGACCCCCTGGGGACGCAGCACGCGGCAGATTTCTTGTAAAGTGGTGGGATAATCGCGAATGTGCTCGAAGACCATAAAGCTCATGATGAAATCGAAAGTCTCGTCTTCGAAAGGAATGCGGTACTGCCCCGGTTCGATCTTGCGCATCCATCCTTTGCGTTCCAACTCGGCGGCGTGAGGCCCGGGTTTGAACTTGATGTCGCATCCAAAGGCGTGGATGCCATGGTCGCGGCAGGCCTGGACGACGTTACCGTTGCCGCAACCCAGGTCGAGGATCGTGGCCTGGGACGGAAGCGGA
Source organism: Chloroflexota bacterium (assembly GCA_012798515.1). Taxonomy (GTDB): domain Bacteria; phylum Chloroflexota; class Anaerolineae; order Anaerolineales; family Anaerolineaceae; genus JAAZNB01. The sequence goes on along the minus strand of JAAZNB010000541.1, from coordinate 91 downwards.
TAACCGCAGTCGCGGGCTGTGTTGCAGAAGAGATGGTAAAGCTGGTAAGGTTGCATTTCGTACCTGAACTTTGTGAACCATTAAATTTGTT
>JAAZNB010000540.1 GCA_012798515.1 Chloroflexota bacterium | reverse complement strand
TTTTTGTTAACGATAGAGTTGGAATGATACCAGCCAATGAAGTCCAGGGCAAATGTAGTTTAATACCGACCGGGCGTTTTATCAACCTCAAGTTCTATGAAGTCTTCCGCGCCTGAAGCAAAAGCCAACTTTCACGCTCCCGGCCGGATCATCGGGGTATGCCCGAGACGCCTCGGGTGAGCCTGCATCCCTGGCTAGCCGTGTTCGGTGGGCGTACCCCTACGGGGCACTATACCCCTACGGGGCATAATAATGGAAGCCCGACCTGTTAAAAAATTGGACATTTTTACCCCTGCGGGGCACTTTGGAAGCCCGACCTGCTAAAAGAATGGGCTCTGCGGCCGGGGGGGAACCAACCATGCGTAGGTTGGCTAGAGCGGTCTGGCCAATCACGCCCTTCCGTCGCGGTAACCGGCCAGCCGGGCGTCCCGGCCGGCCCGCACCAGAAGCGAAAGCCAACTTTCACGTTCCCGGCCGGGTCACCGGGGAATGCGCGATGTGGGACGGGTATGCCGGCATCCCTGGCCGGCCATGTTCGGTCGGGCGTACCCCTGCGGGGCATAATAATGGAAGCCCGACCTGCTGAAAGAAGTGGCTCTGCCGCCGGGGGAGACCGGCCGGGCGTCTGAACGGAGGGTAAAAGAGCAGGCTCCTTGCCCTGTTCGGATTACAAGATGAGACTTCTACAACCCATAATGGCTATGCGCACATTGTTTCGACTGCCGGCCGGGCCCATTCCGGCCTGGATAAAGACTCGTCTCGATTGCCTCTTGACAAATTAGAGTAAATACTCTATTCTGTTAGAGTATTTACTCTAATCCCTGGAGGGATGGGATGAACACCTTCGAACGCATCCTGGATACGGCCCTGGAGCTGTTCAACCGCTCGGGCAGCGAGGCGGTCTCGACCAACCACATCGCCGAGGCGATGGGTATCAGCCCCGGCAACCTGTACTACCACGTGCACAACAAGGATGAGATCATCCGGGCCATTTTCGAGCGCCTGTTCACCGCCTGGGATACCTGGCTATCCCTACCGGAGGGCGTTGTCCCCACGGTGGACGACCTGGCCGGGCTGGTGCGGGTGAATTTCGAGATCCTGTGGCAATTTCGCTTCGTCTACCGCGAGCTGAACGCCCTCATCCAGCACGACCCGCAGCTCAAAAGCCGCTTCATCCAGGTGCGCCAGCGTGGCTTTGCCGGTTTTCGCCAACTCTTCGATGGCTTCGCCCAGGCCGGGATTTTAAGGCCCGGGTCAGATCCCCAGGAGGTGCAGCGCCTGGCTGAAATGTGCTGGATGATCTCCGAGTTCTGGCTGCCCACGCTGGAAATCAGCGGCCAGGAAATCAACCCGGCCCACTTGCAGCACGGCGTTGAGCTGATGCTGTTCCTCCTCCAGCCCTACCGGGTAGATGGGTAAATCCGGCCCCTCACCCCGGTGATTTCCATATCAAGCCTGGCCCCAGGGGGCCGGGTGTTCGATCTACAGGAAAATGAAACATGCAATCCAAAAGTTTACGCACATTGACCGCTATTCTGACCATTTCGGTGCCGCTGCTACTCACGGCGCTCTTTACCCTGCTGGGCGCCACCTTCTCGTATCCCGAGATCCTGCGCATGCCCACCGTCCAGGTGCTGGAACGTTTCCAGGCCGGCGGCAGCGGCCTGATCGCCATCTGGTACGCCATGACGCTCACCACCGCCCTCTTCATCCCCCTCATCCTGCTGATCCACCTCCAGCTGGCCCCCGGCGACGGGGCGCCCTACATGCACCTGGCCACCGGCTTTGGCGTCATCTCCGGAGTCGTCCAGATACTCGGTTTCATCCGCTGGCCTTTCCTGGTCCCCTACCTGGCCCGGGTATACTTCGACGCAACCGCCAGCCAGGCGACCCGCGACGCGGCTGTGCTGGCCTTTCAGGTGTTCAACCAGTACGCCGGCGTGGGGGTCGGCGAGCACCTCGGTTATCTCTTCACCGGCCTGTGGACCATCTTCGTGGCCATCGCACTGTTGAAATCCGGGCGTTTCCCGGCCTGGCTGGCCTGGACGGGCCTCTGCCTGGCCGCCGGGGTCCTGGCCGGCATGCTGGAGCCGGCCGGGGTCGCCTGGGCCGGGATGGTCAATTTCATCGCCTTTACCCTATGGGCCTTCTGGCTGGCGGCCTTCGGCGTGGCCCTGCTGCGCATCCGGGCCTGACCCGGAATCCGGCGCGGCCGGAGCGCGCCCTGCCCCAGCGGCCGCGCTCCGCCAGCCTTCAGGCATCATCACCGCGGGTCCTCGTCCTCAAAGAGAAAGATCTCTTCGATGCGCACCTGGAAGAAACGGGCCATCTGAAAAGCCAGCCTCAACGACGGGTCGTAGCGTTGTTTCTCGATGGCGTTGATCGTAGCTCGGGTCACGTCCAGCTCTTTGGCCAGCTGCTCCTGGGTCAAGTCGTGCATGGCGCGGTAGACTTTCAACCGGTTTTTCATTAACTCTTGTGTTCCAGAATGAACAGGTTGGCCACCCAGAACACCAACCCGGCCGCCAGGACGCCGACCCACAGCTCAATTTGACTGCGCGGCACCCACGGCTGCAACAGCGCGGTGACGATCAAGGCGTTGAGGAACAGGTAGGCCCAATACCCCGACACGCCGAAATGACGCAGGTATCTTTCGTCGAGGATAGGCCGCTCGGGGAGTTCCCCAAGGCGAAAATGGGTGCTCCGGAAGCAAATGAAGGTCATCCCCACGGCGCCCAGGAGGTAGATGGCTGCCATACCCGGGATAGATAGCTGGATCGAAAACAGAGAGGCCACCAGACGCACGATGCCCACCACTCCTACGGGCACGAACAAGACCCAGATCGCCGCCCCTACCCGGCTGACCCAGGCTTTTGGGGGCCTGGGCAGGAAAAACCCGGCGATCAAGGTGCCCAGGAGGGTACCGAACAGATAAGCCGGGTTGAAGTCTCCAAACACAAAATATTGGACTGCCATAGATGTAACCAACATCGTCAACAAGAGTGCGAACACCCACGTCAGTTTTCTGTCCATGTCAGGCTCTCCTTTCGGCTTCATTGTATCTATTATTTTACATAATGTAAATAAGATTATTCATTTTATAAAGCACGTTTTGCATTTTAACGGTCATGTGTTCGCCTCGCCCGGCCCAATAATTCCTGAATAACAAATAACCGAGGAATTGAAATCCCTCGGCCATTTCGGATGACTTTTGTGTATCCCCGGTGGGCGCGGGTACAATTACGCTACAAGCACAAATGCCAAATCTTCGCGAGCAAAGCCATGAAACACTTCATTGTCGAAATCACTTACACCGTACCCTTCGAACAGCTCAAAGACATCGTGCCGCTGCACCGTCAGTTTCTGGAAGAAGGCTACCAGCGCGGCCTGTTGTTATGCTCCGGGCCCCTGCCCTCCCGCACAGGCGGGATAGTGGTAGCCCGCGCCGCGAGCCTGGAAGAGCTCCAGGATTTCTTCGAGCGAGACCCGTATCACCTGCAGGATATCGCCACCCATCACTGCGTGGAATTCGAACCGGTGAAACACCAGGCTTTCCTGTCGGCCTGGGTCTCCGGTGCAGAGAACCCGGCCGGATAGCGGCCAGGGTCACCCGGCGCACGCCTCCAACACCTGGATGATGCGCACCACCGCCTGGTTGGCGGGCGTGGGGACGCCCAGCTGCTCACCCAATTGCACCACCTTCCCCCCGAACATCTCCACCTCGGTCTTGCGCCCGGCCTCGATGTCTTGCAGCATGGAGGTCTTGCCCCGGGGAGAGAGCGTGTTGAGCACGGGGTACCAGTCCTTCACATCCTGGGCCGTCAGGTTGATCCCGCGGGCGGCAGCCAGGGCGACCACTTCGTCCATCAAGGATTCCATCAGCGCCTGCCCGGCCGGCAGGGTTTGAAAGATGCCGTAAGGGGCGCGCGTGACCGCCGAGGCCTGGTTGACGCCCACGTTGACCATGAACTTCCACCACAGCATGCGCAGCATGTCTGCCGGGGTCTCGTAGGCAATCCCTGCCCGATCGAAGGCGCGCTGTACACGCCGGACGCGCGGACTGATCTGGTCATTGCGCGCCTCACCAAAGACCTGCCGGCCCGCATTGGTGTAGGTCACCTGGTTGCCCTCTCGCACGGCGTCGATCCCGATCGAGACGGTGTACAGCAGCTTGTCCATACCGTACTCCGCCCCGATAATCTCCTCACTGTCTAACCCGTTCATTACCGAAATAATGGTGGTCTCCTCACCCACCAGGCTACGCAGATCCGGCAAGGCCGTCGTTAGATGATGGTACTTCAACCCCACGATGATCAGATCGACGGGATCCCCATCCTCTTCCGGGTTGCGCACCGGGACCTGGTAACGCTGCTGGTTGACCACCAGGCCCTCGCGCCGCAGCCGTTCCAGCCGCTCCCCCCGCGCAACCAGGACCGTGGAAAAGCCGGGGGCCTGGGAAAACTGGGCCGCGAAATAGGCGCCCATCGCCCCTGCGCCCAAGATCGCCACACTGTGTATTTCATTCATAACAATCACCTGTTCGCTGTTGGTATGTTGGCGGGCCTGTTGTGCTGCCCCCGCCCCTCCCCGGGACACGCCGCCGGTGTTATGACCGGATCTCCCCTGGGCACAGCACTTGCCAGTCGAACTTCAGGGCAGTATAGCACGGTTTTCGGCGCTCCCCGCCCAAATTCCGGCCCAAATTCCGGCTAGACAAACGATATCCATTTTGCTATACTCTTCTTAACTGGTCTGACCTCTTACCAATATAGGAGCGCCGATGAACTGGAATCCGCCGGGCAAGCCAGCCGAATTGAGCGAAGAACGTCTGATCGAGGCCATCCTCTCCGGGCATTTCCCGGCGGGTTCGAACCTGCCCGCCGAACGCGAGCTGGCCGTCCAGCTGGGGGTGACACGCCCCACACTGCGGGAAGCGTTACAACGCCTGGCCCGCGACGGCTGGTTGGAAATTCACCACGGGCGTCCCACACGGGTGCGCAACTATTGGGAAGACGGTAACCTGGCCGTGCTGGGAGCCATTGCCCGGCACCAGGAGAACGTACCGGTCGATTTCGTCTCCAATCTGCTTTACATCCGCAAATTGCTCGCCCCCAGCTACACATCCCTGGCGGTGTCCCACGCCCCCCAGGCCGTGCTGCCCGTGCTGCAAGACTGCCAGCTGCTCGGCAGCGCAGCGGAAGACTTCGCCGCCGCCGATTGGAACCTGCACAAAGCACTGACCATCGCCTCCGGCAACCCGGTGTTTACCCTGATCCTGAACGGTTTCCAAAGTCTATACAGCCTGATGGGTTTGCAGTACTTCAGCCACGCCGAGACACGCCAACACTCCCGGGACTTTTACGCACAATTGCTCGACTGCATCCACCAGTCCGACGCCCAGGCGGCCGGGCTGCTGGCGCAGACGGTGATGGCCGAGAGCCTGGACTGGTGGCGTGCGTTGACGTCCACCTGACGTACGCCCGTCAGGGAGAATGTTTTTCTCGCAGTTACGTCAATTTCGTGCTCCAACCCAATCGAAGGAGGTCCCATGAAACGCTGGAATGGCTGGGGTGAAGAGAGCACCCAATATCCACTCCCGGCGACCGCGGCCGCCTACCTGGCAGACCAGGTCGGCCCCGGCCTGGCCCTGGAGGATGCCGACCTGTCTGGCGTGCTGGACAGGGTCCCGGGCAGCCGCCTGCCCGAACACCCGCTGGTCACCCAGGCTGCCATCCAACGGCTGCGCCATGCCCGCGGCCAGAGCCTCCCCGACTGGGTGGCCCTGCGCTCCGGGCGCATCGGGACCTTCCCCGACGGCGTGGCCTATCCGGCCGGTGAAGAAGACATCAGG
>JAAZNB010000539.1 GCA_012798515.1 Chloroflexota bacterium | reverse complement strand
CTGGCGCCCATCCTGGACAACCAGACGGGCAGCGTGACCGGCGGGGTGTTCGTCGGCCAGCGGCGGCAGGTGATCGAATATTCCGAAGGGTTGGGGGAGCTGGCCCTGGCCGCCCAATCCCTGGCGGCCAACATTGCCTCGGGCCTGCAGCGGCGCAAGGTCTTTCAACAGGCCCTGGATTTACAGCGCGCCGGCCAGGAAGTGGCCTTTGCCGTGCAGATCCAGCACAGTTTCCTGCCGGCCGTCCTGCCGGCCGTGCCCGGCTGGGACCTGGCGGCCATGCTGGCGCCGGCCCGCCAGGCCTCGGGCGACTTCTACGACGTGATCGCCCTGCCCGATGGGCGGGTGGGGCTGCTGGTGGCCGACGTAGCCGACAAGGGCCTGGGCGCAGCCTTGTACATGGCTCTCAGCCGCACCCTGATCCACACCTTTGCCCTGCAGCCCGGCCTGCGCCCCGACCAGGTGCTGGCGGCGGCCAACCGGCGCATCCTGGAAGATACCTCTGCCGAGCAGTTCGTGACCGTCTTCTACGCCGTGTTGGACCCGGTTGACGGGCGCGTGCAATATTGCAACGCCGGGCACAACCCGGCCGGGCTGCTGACCCCCGGCTGCCCGGACGGGGAGCCCCATCTGCTGTACCGCACCGGCCTACCCCTGGGCATCACTGACGAACAACCCTGGCACAGCGCCGAGATCCAGGTGCAGCCCGGCCAGGCGCTGCTGCTGTACACCGACGGGCTGACCGAGGCCACCGACCCCGAGCTGCAAGAATACGGCCTGGAGCGCGCCCTGGGGGCCGCCTGCCGGGCCGGCGACTTCAGCGCAGCGGGTTTACAGCAGGCTCTGTTGGCGGACCTGGCGGCTTTCCAGCAGGGGGCGGCGCAGGCCGACGACATCACCCTGCTGACCCTGGTGCGCCGGGCGCCGCCTACGCCTCCGCCAGGCTGAGCTCGCCGCGCAGCACGGTGACCGCCTGGCCGCACAGCGCCACCCGGTCGCCTTCCAGGCGCACCTGCAAGTCGCCGCCGCGGGCCGAGAGCTGGCGGGCGCGCAGGCGGGTCTGGCCCAGTTTGCCCGCCCAGTAGGGCGCCAGGCGGCAGTGCGAGGAACCGGTCACCGGGTCTTCGTTGATGCCCACGTTGGGGGCGAAATAGCGCGACACGAAGTCGTAGTCCCCGCCACTCGCCCGGCTGGTGAGGATCACCGAGCGCAGCCCCAGGGCCTTCAGGCGGGCGAAATCCGGTTGCGCCCGGCGCACGCTGTCTTCATCCTCCACTTCCACCAGGTAAATATTTTCTCCACAGGCGTAGTGGACGATCTCCACCCCCAGGGCCTCGGCCAGGCCGGGCAGCGGGGCCACCGGCCCGGCGTAGCGGGTGGGGAAGTCCAGCTCGATCCATTCGCCGCGCCGGGCGGCGTGCAAGGGCCCGCTGAGGGTGGCGAAGTGGGCCGTCTGGTCTGGCGCCAGGCGCCCGGTCTCCCACAGCACGTGGGCGCTGGCCAGGGTGGCGTGCCCGCACAGTTTGACCTCCACTTGGGGGGTCATCCAGCGCAGGCGGTAGCCCTCGCCCTCGGGTAGCAGGAAAGCGGTCTCCGAGAGGTTCATCTCGGCCGCCACGGCCAGCATGGTCTCGTCGGGCAGGGGCCGGGTGAGCAGGCACACGGCCGCCGGGTTGCCGGAGAAAGGCCGGCGGGTAAAGGCGTCGACCTGGTAGATGGGTAGGTTCATCAGGGATCTCCTTGAGGGGTATTGCGTTTTTTTCTAGATATTATTGCGAGCGTAGCGAGGCCCCCGGTGCCCTGGCCGGGGGGAAGCAATCTCCACCCCGGCGATTGGGCCGCACTGTCTATTCCACGAACGCCCGGGGGCACGCTGCGCTCACATTGACAGGCATGCCTGGCGGTCAGGCAGGCCTGTCTGGACAACGCACAGGCAAGCGGGTTCCCCGGGGAAGTCAGCCCCGGCGGTTGAGACGCTGGGCCAGCTCGCCCAGGCGCTGCAGGGCGCGCTGGCCGGCGAAATCCATGTAGGCCGCGTTGAGGCGCACGTAGCTGGCGTACTTACCCGTGGCCGAGAACATCCGTCCTGGGGCCAGGGTGATGCCGGACTCCAGCGCCAGCTGGTAGAGGGCCAGCGAATCGACCGCCTCGGGCATCTGCACCCACAACACATAGCCGCCCTGCGGCGTGGTGACCCGTGTCCCGGCCGGGAAGTAGTCCAGCACGGCACGCGCCATATGGGCCACCTTCTGGGCGTAGGCGCGGCGGATGCCGCGCAGGTAATTATCATAGCCGCCGTTCTCGACGAACTCGGCGATGACCAGCTGGGGCAGGATGGCCGTGCCGATGTTGGTGACCATCTTGAGCTGCGCCACCCGCCCGCGGTAGCGCCCGGCGGCGATCCAGCCCACGCGGAAGGAAGGACAGATATCCTTGGAAAACGACGAGCAGGTCAGCACCAGCCCCTGGCGGTCGTAAGTCCGCGCCAGCCCCGGGCGGCGCTCGCCGAAGGCCAGCTCGCCGTAGATATCGTCCTCGATCAGCGGGGTCTCGTAGCGCGCCAGCAGGTCTACCAGCTGGCGCTTGTGTTCGTCGGGCATACAGCTGCCCAGCGGGTTCTGGAAGTTGGGGATGGCCACCACGGCCCGGATGGGATGGTGTTCCAGGGCGAACTCCAGGGCTTCCAGGCTGATGCCGTCACGGTGGTGGGTGGGGATCTCCAGGGTGTTGAGCCCCTCCGCTTCCAGGGCTTGCAAGAGGCCGAAGTAAGTGGGCGATTCCACGGCCACCAGGTCGCCCGGGCGGCACACGGCCCGTAGGGCGAAGTGGATGGCCTCCATGCAGCCGTTGGTGATGAGCAGGTCCTCGGCCGGCACCGGGCAGTTCAGCCGTCCCAGGCGGCGCGAGACCTGGGCGCGCAGCTCGCTGCTGCCCTCGGGGGTGGCATAGACGTTCCAGGGATAGCGGTCCTGGCGGGCGATGCGCACCAGGATGCGGTCGAGGCGCCGCGTGGGCAGCAGGTCGGGGGCCGGCAGGGCCGTGCCGAACTGCATCAGGTGGGGCTGGGTGGCCTCGTGCAGCACGCGGTCCATCAGCTCGTCCATGCTGACGTTCTCGGGGCGCAGCGGCGGGGCCGAGATCTCCGGCTCGGGCGGTGGGTGCGGCAGGGGCCGGGCGCGCACGTAATAGCCCGACTGCGGGCGGGCCTCGATCAGCCCGGCGTCCTCCAGCTGGCGGTAAGCCTGCAAGATGGTGGAGGGGCTCAGGCCGCGGTCCTGGCGCATCTGGCGCACCGAAGGCAGCCGTTCGCCGGCCGGGTAGGCGCCGGCTTCGATCTGGGCGCGCAGCTCGGCGGCCAGTTGTTCGTATAATGCCGGGGAAGGCGATTTTCTTGCGGGGCTCATCTTTCCTCCTGAGGCTGGCCTGCTCCCATGGTACCACGCCCGGGAGCGCCCTCCCAGTAGCAGCACAGCCATTTGAGACCGTAACAGTTGATTAAATTATAATCTGTTATGGGTATAGTCCCGGCAGACTGTATCTGTTCAGCCGGGGCTCGATTTCGTAAAATGCCAGTATGTCGACGGCCGCCGCGGCGGCCCCCAGAATATTTTGTACGCGATGAGGACAATCATGGAAACCCTACCCCTGTACCTGGTAGATGCCTTTACTGCCCGCCCCTTCGGCGGTAACCCGGCCGGCGTGTGTCTGCTGGACCGGCCCCGCCCGGACGACTGGATGCAGTCGCTGGCGGCCGAGCTGAAACATTCCGAGACGGCTTTTCTGCTGCCCGAGGGTGACGGCTACCGCCTGCGCTGGTTCACCCCGGCCGACGAAGTAGATCTGTGCGGGCACGCCACCCTGGCCAGCGCCTACGTGTTATTCGAGAGCGGCCGGGCCGCCCCCGGCCAGCAGCTGCGTTTCTACACCCGCTCGGGACTGCTCACTGCGGCCCAGGAGGAGGGGCGCATCCTGCTGGACTTCCCGGCCACGCCGGCCGCCCCGGCGGCCGCCCCCGCCGGGCTGCTGCCGGCCCTGGGCCTGTCCGCCGCGGCGTACGTGGGCAAGAACGCCTACGACTACCTGGTGGAACTGCCCGAGGGGGTCGAAATCGAGGCCGTGCAGCCGGACTTTGCGGCCCTCAAGGCCGTGGACGGGCGCGGGGTGATGGTCACCTCGGGCCCACGGGGCGAGTACGATTTCGTCTCGCGCTTCTTCGGCCCGCAGGTGGGCATCGACGAAGACCCGGTGACCGGCTCGGCGCACTGCACCCTGGCGCCCTACTGGAGCGCGCGCAGCGGTAAGCGCCGCTTCCTGGCCTACCAGGCCTCGGCGCGGGGTGGGGTCTTGCGGGTCAGCCTGGAGGGGGAGCGGGTGGTGCTGGGCGGAGAGGCCGTGATCGTGTTCGGCGGCCAGCTGCGGGTGCAGCCGTGACGGCCGCGGCTGCACCCGCCGGCGCCGTCTCGGTCAGCGAGGCGCTGCGCGCCCGCCAGGTGGTGGGGCGCTACCTGCGCCCAACGCCCCTGGCCGGCTACACGGCGCTGTCGCGCGCCCTGGGAGCCCAGGTGTGGGTCAAGCACGAAAACCACAACCCGGCCGGCAGCTTCAAGCTGCGCGGCGGTCTCAACCTGGTCAGCCGCGTCCTGGCCCAGGGGGTCAAGGGCGTGATGACCTTCTCCACCGGCAACCACGGGCTGTCCATTGCTACCGCGGGGCACTGGCTGGGCCTGCCGGCGGCCATCGTCTTGCCGTGCAACGCCAACCCGGTCAAGAAGCAGGCCATCCGCGACTGCGGCGCCGAGCTGATCGAGGTGGGGGAGAACTTCGACGCGGCCGCCCGGGCCACCGGGGAGCTGTGCCAGGAGCGCGGTTACTACCTGGCTCACCCCTGCAACGATGCCCTGCTGATCAACGGGGTGGCCACCGAGTTCCTCGAAATCCTGGAAGCCCAGCCGGACGTGGAGGTGGTCATCGTGCCCCTCGGCGGGGGCAGTGAGGCGGCTGCGGCGGTGGCCATGCTGCGCGCCCTCAAGCCGGACGTGGAGGTCATCGCCGTGCAGGCCGGGCAGTCTCCGGCGGCCTACAACTCCTGGCAGGCGGGGCGCATCTGTGAAGCGCCCAACCACACCTTCGCCGGGGGCGTGGCCACCGGGCAGGCCTATCCCGTGCCTTTCGGCATCTACAAGGACGGCCTGGCCGATTTTGTGCTCTTGAGTGAGGATGAGATCTACGAAGGCATCGCCCTGGCCGGCCATTACACCCACAACCTGGTCGAAGGGGCGGGCGCCCTGCCGCTCATGGCAGCCTTCAAGCTGCGCAGCCGGCTGCAGGGCAAGAAAGTGGTCTTGCAGATGAGCGGCTGCAATGCCTCTCCGGAAGAGATTCGCCAGGCGCTACAGCGCCCGGCTTTTCAAGACGGCTTCGCCGGGTGAGCGAGGCGGAGGGGAATGGAGGAGCCGGGTGCAGGAGACTGCCCCGGCTCCGTACGCTTAAGCCGGCTGGCCGGGCAGGGCTTCCGGGTGAGCGTGCAGCGCCCGGCGCCGGTGGGCTTCCTCCCAGCGGGCGGCCACCAGGCGGGCGACCAACGCCGGTGGCAGGGCCCCGCCCAGGAAGTGCAGCAGGCGGTTGACCGCCCCGGGGATGACCACGGCGCGCCCGGCCAGGGCCGCGTCCAGGGTCTGGGCGGCGGCCGTGCCGGTGTTCTGTGTGGTGAGCTGGCCCATCAGCCCCTGCGCTTCGATGGCGCGGATGCATTCACCCGTGGTGGGCATCCCGGCCGGGCACAGCACGGTGACGGTCACCCCCAGGCGGCGCACCTCTTCGCGCAGCGCCAGGGAGAAGTCCAGCAGGAAACGCTTGGAGGCGGCGTAGGTGGCCTTGACCGGCATGGGGTAGAAAGCGGCCAGGCTGGCCACAGTAATGATGCGGAAAGTGGCCCGCGGATCGCGGAAGGCCAGCATGCCGTGGGTCATCTCCAGTGTGCCTTCGATGTTGAGGCGCAGGATGGTGCGGATCTGCCCGGCGGTGCATTCGTAGAAGCGGCCCTCGTAATCCAGCCCGGCCACGTTGATCAGCCCCCAGAAGGTCAGGCGCTGGGCCCGCAGGGCGGCGAACAGTCCTTCCCGGCCGTCCGGTTCGGTCAGGTCGGCCGGCTGTACCCGGACCTGTACGCCATAGGTGGCGCGCAGGCCGGCGGCCAGGCTGTGCAGCGGCGCGGCGTGCAGGTCGGTGAGGAACACGTCCCAGCCCCGGCTGGCGCATTCCACGGCAAAGGCCTTGCCCAGCCCCCCGGCGGCCCCGGTGATCATGATGTAGCGCCGTTCCCCGGCGCCCGGCGTGGTTTCAAGCGGCGACGACATGGGGCTCGCCCTCCTCTGCAATGGATTCGTCCGGGTAAGGCAGCGGGCTCAACCCGCACATGCTCTCCGACAGGTCCCACAGGCGGCGGGCCGCCTGGCGGTCGCGGCTGCGCGGGCTGGGGGCCTTGGGCTGGCCGTGTTTCCAATAGGGTTCGTTCGCCTGTTGGATGGACGGCTCGGTGAGCAGGTACACGATCCCCCGGGCTGATTCGGCCGGGGAGATGCCGCCCGCCCGGCGGCGCTGCCACACCCAGCGCACCAGGGGCGGGGTGCCCTTGAAGCCGATGTCGGTCTTGACCAGCCCCGGGTCGGCGGCGAAGGCGCGCAGGCCGGACCCCGGCCCCAGGCGGCGGTTGAGCTCGATGGTGAACAGCACGTTGGCCAGCTTGGAGCGGTCGTAGGCTGCCAGGCCATTGTAGCGCCGGCGCAGCTGGATGTCGTCCCAGTTGAGGCGCCCGGTGTAGTGCGAGCCTGAGCTGACCGTGACCACCCGGGCGGTCGCCGCCCTTTGCAGCCAGGGCAATAACTGGCGGGTGAGCAGGAAGGGGGCCAGGTGGTTGACCGCCCATTGGGTCTCGAAGCCCTCTTTGGTCAGCGCCAGCCAGTAGGTGAACGTCCCGGCGTTGTTGACCAGCCCGTCCAGGCCGTCCAGGCCGGCGTCACTCAACAGCCGGCCCACCTCGCCCGCCGCCCGGCGCACCTCGCTCTGCAGGGAGAGGTCGGCCACGATCGAGGACAGGCGCGCCCCGGGGTAGAGGTAGCGGATCTCGTCCTCCATGGCGCGGCAGCGCTCGGCCGAGCGGGCGATCACGATCGTCCAGGCGCCACGTTCGGCCAGCTGTTCGACCACGGCCAGCCCGATTCCCGCGGTCCCGCCGGTGACCACGTATGTTTTATCGGATAAGGATGTTTGCATTGCTTCTTTCCTCGTTTTCCTCCGCCGCCCGGTCGCCCGTGCGCCGCCGGCGGGTAAGTTGACTCCATTGTAGGCAGCCCGGGGGGTGGATTGATCCCACCCACGGGTGGATTTGGGGGTGGACATCGGGGGGAGAATGCCATCTTGCCCGCAGGGGGCGGGCGGGGTTATAATGGGCGGGCCATCCCAACTTGAAGCGAGGGCCTGCATGCTGGCAAACTGGATCAAAAAAATATTCCCCCCCAAGTCCGCACCCGTGATTGGTAAAATCCAGCTGGATGACCTGCGGCCATACCTGCCGGACGCCCCGATCATCTTCGAGGCGGGAGCCTACATGGGCGAGGACACCCTGGAGATGGCCCGCCACTGGCCGGCCGGCCACGTGCACGCCTTCGAGCCGATGCCCGGCCTGTACAAGAAGGCCGTCGAGCGCACCCGCCGCTGCGCCAACGTGACCTGTTACCCCTTCGCCCTGGGCAAAGAGGCCGGCCACCAGCGCTTCTACGTCAGCGGCGGCGATTCGACCGGTTCCAGCTCTTTGCTGCTCCCCAAGGGCCACCTGGATTACCATCCCACGGTCACCTTCCAGGAGGAGATCGAGGTGGAGACCCTGCCCCTGGACGACTGGGCGCAGCGCTACGCCATCCCGGGCGTGGATTTCATGTGGCTGGATTTGCAGGGCTACGAGCTGTTCGCCTTGCAGGGAGCGGAAGAGGTGCTCAAGACCACCCGGGCCATCTACGCTGAGGTCTCGCTGGTGGAGTTGTACCAGGGCGCGCCGCTCTACCCGGAGCTGCGCGCCTGGCTGGAAACACGCGGTTTCCGCGTGGAACGTGAGCTGCTGGCCTGGAAAGAGGGCGGCAACGTGCTGTTCGTGCGCCAGGGCTAGTTGACCTTGT
>JAAZNB010000078.1 GCA_012798515.1 Chloroflexota bacterium | reverse complement strand
CCGTGCCATCCCCGGTCGCCACGGCCACGCCGGACCCCTACGCCGGGCTGACCATTGCTGACCTGGCGGCGCGCAGTTACGGCGGCGGTGAGCTGCAAATCGCCCAGATCCTGGAGGAGAACAGCCTGTTCACCCGCTACCTGGTGGTGTATCCCAGTGACGGGTTGAACATCTTTGGCTTTATGGACGTACCGGCCGGCGAGGGGCCTTTCCCGGTGGTGATCACCGTACACGGTTACGTCGAGCCGGCCATCTATCGCACCCTGACCTACACCACCCATTATGCCGACGCCCTGGCACGGGCCGGTTACGTTGCTATCCATCCCAACCTGCGCGGCTACGGCGATTCTATGGACGGGCCGAACCTGTTCCGGGTGGGCTTTGCCGTGGACGTGCTCAACCTGGCGGCGCTGGTGCGCGCCCAGGGTGGGCAGCCGGGGCCTTTGGAGCGCGCCGACCCGGGGCGCATCGGCCTGTGGGGGCACAGCATGGGCGGCGGCATCACCATCCGGGCCATCACCGTCGACCCGGGCATCCGCGCCGCCTTGCTGTACGGGGCCATGAATGGCGATGAGGCCCTCAACGCCGAGCGCATCTATAACTATTTTTCGAATCAAACGCGCGGTATCGAGGAGCTGAATACGCCGGCCGAAGACCTGCTGCGCATCTCTCCCATCTATTACCTGGACCGTATCCAGGCCGTGGTGAGTATCCATCACGGTGAGGCAGACGGTGAAGTGCCCCCGCAATGGTCGCAGGACCTGTGCAGCCGCCTGGTGGCGCTGAACAAGCCGGTGGAGTGTTTTACCTACCCCGGCCAGGGGCATACCTTCAGCGGGGACGAGGATGCCCTGTTCATCCAGCGCATGGTGGATTTCTTCGACCGGACGCTCAAAGTTAATCCATGAGCCGTTCCCTCTCCATGCAAACACAGCAACCCTGCCACAAGACCAAGGTGCGGTCCAGGGCAGGGTTGAAAAGCCGATTTTAGGAAAGCCCGGACCGGGATGTAAGAATTAGTTGTGCTTTCCCGGGTTGTTTGTTATGATTGGGAGACAATCGCATATGGCGCTTGCAGACCCTGCCTGTCGTGGGCGGGGGAAATTCTGGGAAAGTCCGGTGTAATTCCGGCGCTGTCGCGCAACGGTCATAGTCCGAATGCCAGGCTGCAAGGACGCTCAACGCCCCCTTCGCGTCAAAGGGATGGGCCAGACATGGACGTCGGACAACCGTCTACGTGATTTCAAAGCTCATCTCGTTCGAGATGAGCTTTTTTCTACTCGTTCCGCGCCCTGCACGGATGATCGGTTGGCGTACACCCTTGGCATGGGGGCGAGAGCTGAGTCGGGCCCGCGATGGAGTGGGCCGAAATCTTGAGGAGGGACGCATATGGTACAGGCAGCCAACCTTGGCTACCCACGCTTTGGCGTGAATCGTGAGTTAAAGCAAGCTTTGGAAGCGTATTGGTCCGGCCGCATCCCGGCCGGGATGCTGTTGGACGCCGGCCGCCAGATTCGCCTGGCGCACTGGGGGCTGCAAGCTGCGGCCGGGATCGACGTGATCCCCTCGAACGACTTTTCGTTCTACGACCACGTCCTGGACACCAGCCTGATGGTAGGGGCTGTGCCGCCGCGCTACCGGTCGCTGCAAGACGGCCATCCCCTGGACCTGTTGTTTGCCATGGCGCGCGGCGTACAGCGCCCGGGCGTCGACCTGCCGGCCATGGAGATGACCAAGTGGTTCGACACCAATTACCACTACATCGTCCCGGAGATCGAGCCGGGGCAGGAATTCCGTCTGGCGGCCACCCCGGTCGTCGACGCTTACCAGGAGGCTCGCCAGGCCGGTTACGACACCCGGCCGGTGCTGCTGGGACCGGTCACCTATCTTAAACTGAGCAAATCTACCCGGCCGGGGGTTTCACCTTTGCAGGCCCTGCCGCGCCTGCTGCCCGTCTACGCCGAAGTCCTCGGCCGCCTGGCCGAGGCCGGGGCCGGCTGGGTGCAGGTGGATGAGCCCTGCCTGGTGCTGGACCTGGACGAAGCCAGCCGCGAAGCCTACACCCTGGCCTACACCCAGCTGGGGCGCCTGCCCGGTGTGCGCCTGATGCTGGCTGCTTATTTTGGCGCCCTGGGTGACAACCTGTCCCTGGCGGCAGAGCTGCCCACCGCTGGCCTGCATGTTGACCTGGCACGCGCCCCGCAGCAACTGGAACGGGTGCTGGAGAAGCTGCCGGCCGGGAAGACGCTGTCCCTGGGCCTGGTGGATGGACGCAACGTATGGCGCACAGACCTCGACCGGGCCCTGGCTGCCATTCACCAGGCGGTGGAAGTGTTGGGCGGCGAGCGTGTGCAGGTGGCGCCCAGTTGCTCCTTGATGTTCAGCCCGTCTGATCTGGAACTGGAGACCGGGCTGGACGCTGAGCTGCGCTCCTGGCTGGCCTTTGCGCGCCAGAAACTGGACGAGGTCGTAACCCTGCGCCAGGCGGCCAACCAGGGCATCCAGGCTGTGGCGGCGGCCTGGGCGGCCGGCCGGGCTGCCCTGGAGAGCCGCCGGCGCTCCACACGCACCCACCATCCCGAGGTGCGCGCCCGCCAGGCGCGGCTGAACCTGGATATGCTGCAGCGCAGGAACTCCTTCGAGGTGCGCAGGGTGCAGCAGGCGCAGCGCCTGTCCCTGCCGCCTCTGCCGACCACCACCATCGGCTCTTTCCCCCAGACGGCCGAGGTGCGCGCCCGCCGGCGGGCCAATACCCAGGGCAAGCTTTCCGACGCAGAATACGAAGCTTATTTGAGGGCTGAGATCGAGCGTACCATCCGTTTGCAGGAAGAGCTGGGCCTGGACGTGCTGGTGCACGGCGAATTCGAACGCTCTGACATGGTGGAATATTTCGGTGAACAACTGGCCGGGTTTGCCTTCACCCAGCACGGCTGGGTGCAGAGCTACGGCTCGCGCGGCGTGCGCCCACCCATTATTTACGGGGATGTATACCGCCCGGCGCCGATGACGGTGCCCTGGGCCGCCTACGCACAATCGCTCACCCCCCGCCCGGTCAAGGGCATGCTCACCGGGCCGGTGACCATCTTGCAGTGGTCCTTTGTGCGCGACGACCAGCCGCGCGCCCAGACCTGCCAGCAGATTGCCCTGGCGCTGCGCGACGAGGTCCACGACCTGGAACAGGCCGGGATCAGCATGATCCAGATCGACGAGCCGGCGCTGCGTGAAGGGCTGCCTCTGCGCCGGGCCGAGCAGTCTGCCTACCTGCAGTGGGCGGTGGAGTGCTTCCGCCTGGCGTCCAGCGGGGTGCGCGACGACACCCAGATTCATACCCACATGTGCTATGCCGAGTTCAACGATATTATCGATGCCATCGTCGCCCTGGATGCGGACGTGATTTCCATCGAGGCCTCGCGCTCGAAGATGGAGCTGCTGGAAGCCTTCCGGCGCAGCGAGTATCCCAACCAGATCGGTCCCGGGGTGTACGACATCCACTCGCCGCGCATCCCTTCCCAGGCGGAGATCGAAGCGCTGGTGGAGAGCGCCTTGCACGCCCTGCACCCGGAACAGGTGTGGATCAACCCGGACTGCGGCTTGAAGACCCGCCAATGGGACGAGGTGGTCCCGGCGCTGCGTCACATGGTAGCCGCGGCCCAGGCAGCGCGCCAGAAGCTGGAACGCCAGCCGGAACGATAAACGCGCCGCTTGATGGGCGTTCGCCGGCCTGGGCGATCCATTCGTTCAGGCCTTCGTGGGACACGGGGCCATATCCGATATGGCCGGTGCTGATCGTGGCCGGGACCCGCTCCAGCTGGAGCGGGTCCCGCTTTTCGAATACGGCTTCGATCTCCGCAGTGGACAGTAAAACGTCCTGAATATTTATGATTAATTTCATCTATATTAAAATAATAGAAAATAATATAAATAATATGCGAATTCGGGAACTTTCCTTTTGCAATCCCATCAGGATATCTTCAAGGAGAACGGCATGCAAAAAATTGGTCTTTTTTATGGCAGCTCGACGGGCAACACGGCCAGTGTGGCCCGCTTAATCCGCCAGGCTTTGCTGGGTCACGGGGTCGCCCAGGACAATGTGTCCATGTTCGACGTGGCCACTACTGGGGCGCAGGGCCTGGCGGGGTACGATGCCCTCGTGTTGGGCGTTTCGACCTGGGATATCGGTGAGATTCAATACGATTGGGCGGATGCCGTCGAGGACCTGGACGGCGTGGATTTGAGTGGGAAGAAGGTGGCCCTGTTTGGGCTGGGTGACCAGTTTAGCTATGGCGACACCTTCCAGGATGCCATGGGCATTCTGGGCGCGGCGCTGGAAGAGCGCGGCGCCCAACTGGTCGGTTTTACCTCCACGGCCGGCTACGACTTCGAGGCTTCGCGCGGGGTGCGAGATGGGCAGTTTATCGGCCTGTCCCTGGACGAAGACAACCAGCCTGAACTGACCACCGGGCGCGTCCAGGCCTGGGTGGAACAGATCACGACTGCATTGGAGCTGTGAGCATGTGCCAGGAGATGGATGAAACTATTCTGCTGGCGCAGAGCAGCGACCAGCGTTTTATTACCGTTTG
>JAAZNB010000538.1 GCA_012798515.1 Chloroflexota bacterium | reverse complement strand
GACTTTGCCGCCCAGACCGGGGTCCGCCTGATCCCCTACGGAGGGGGGAGCAGCGTGGTCGGCCACATCAACCCGCTGCCCGGCGACGCCCCGGTCCTGACCGTCGACCTGGGGCGCATGAACCGCCTGCTGGAGCTGGACGAAGCCAGCCGCCTGGCTACCTTCGAATGCGGCGTGCCCGGCCCGGCGCTGGAACAAGAGCTCAACCAGCGCGGCTATACCCTGGGCCATTTTCCACAATCCTTCGAATTCTCCACCCTGGGCGGCTGGATCGCCACCCGTTCCACCGGGCAGCAATCCTACCACTACGGGCGCATCGAACCGCTCTTCGCCGGTGGGCGTCTGCTCACCCCGCTCGGAACGCTGGACCTGCCGGCCTTTCCCGCCTCAGCTGCCGGGCCGGATTTGCGCCACCTGGTGCTGGGCTCCGAAGGACGCCTGGGCATCCTCACCCAGGCCCAGGTACGCATCCGTCCCCTACCCCAGAAGGAACGCTTCCTGGCCATCTTCTTCCCCGACTGGGACTCGGGGATGGCCGCCGTCAAGCACATGGCCCAGAGCGGCCTGGCGGTCTCCATGCTGCGCCTCAGCGACCCGGTGGAGACCGAAACCACCCTGGTGCTCTCCGGCCACGACCGGCTGGTGAGTTTTGCCAAATGGGGCCTCAGCCTGATCGGCCAGCGTGAGCAGCGCTGCATGCTCATTTTCGGCCTGACCGGGCGCCGGGATTCCACCGCCCTGGCTTACCGCCAGGTGCAATCGATGGCCCGTCCGTACGGGGGCTTTGCGGTGAACTTCTTCATCGGGGATAAATGGCAGAAGTCCCGTTTCTACACGCCTTACCTGCGCAACACGTTGTGGGAACACGGCTATGCCCTGGACACGCTGGAAACCGCCCTGCCCTGGAAGGCCGTACCCGAAGCCGTACAGGCCATCCAGGCCAGCCTCCACGCCGCCCTACAGCCCTGGAACGAGCGCGTCCTGGTCTTCAGTCACCTATCCCATCTCTACACCGACGGCGCCAGCATGTACGTCACCTACCTGTTTCGCCGCGCCGCCGACCCGCTCGAGACCGAGCAGCGCTGGCGGGCCATGAAACAGGGCGCTTCCGAGCAAATCGTGCGCTTTGGCGGCACCATCAGCCACCAGCACGGCATTGGCCTGGATCACGCGGCTTACCTGGCCGCGGAAAAGGGCCCGCTGGGAATGGAAGCCATCCGCAGCGCGCTGCACCACTTCGACCCGCAAGGCATCCTCAACCCGGGGAAACTGGTCGACACCTCTCCGGTCACCCAAGGTGATCCGCTACAGGCTTAAAAGGGGGCCTAAACATGAACCCAAGTAAGGAACGCCAAAGTCTATGGTCCGCCATGGACCAACCCTGGGACATGATTATCGTGGGCGGGGGCATCACCGGCGCCGGCATTCTGCGCCTGGCCGGTTTGTACGGGCTGAAAGCGCTGTTGCTGGAAGGGCGCGACTTCGCCTTTGGCACCTCCAGCCGTTCCTCCAAGCTGGTGCACGGCGGCTTTCGCTACCTGCGCAACGGGCAGTTCAACGTCACCTACGAATCGGTGCGCGAGCGCGAATGGCTGCTGGCGGCCGCGCCGGCCCTGGTCACGCGGCTGCCCTTCCTGCTGCCGGTGGTGAGCAACCCGGCCCGTAAAGGCACCCCCGGCTGGCAGTTGGGCCTGGGGGTGTGGATTTACGACCTGATGGGCGCCCGTTGGGACCACCAACACCTGGACAGCCCCGCCTTCATCCAACAGTGCCCATCCTTCCGCACCCAGGGCCTGGACAACGGTTATCGTTACTACGACGCCCAGGTGGACGATGCCCGCCTGGTGCTGCGCCTGCTGCACGAGGCCGTCCGCGCCGGCGCGAACGCCCTCAACTACGCCCGGGTCGAGCGGCTGCTGCGCACGGCAGACGGCCAGGTTTGCGGTGTGCTGGTGCGCGACACCAGCAGCCCCGCCGGACAGACGCTGGAACTGCACGCCCGCCTGGTGATCAACGCCACCGGCCCGTGGGGCGACGAACTGCGCAGCCAGGTCAGCGGCGAGCCCCGCCTGCGCAAACTGCGTGGCAGCCACCTGGTCTTCAAACAGGCGCGTTTCCCGGTAGACCAGGCCGTGACGCTCTTTCACCCGCGAGACAACCGGGCCTTCTTCGTCCTGCCCTGGGAAGGGACGACCGTGGCCGGCACCACCGACGTGGACCACACCCACCAGGAAAGCTGGGACGAAGAACCCTTCGCCGGCCGGGAAGAGATCGCCTATCTGCTGGAAGCCCTGCGCTACTTCTTTCCCTCGCTCGACCTGTCCGAAAACGACGTACTGTCCAGCTTTGCCGGGCTGCGCCCCATCGTCAAGCAGGGCGACATGAGCCCGTCCAAGGCTTCCCGGGCCCACAGCCTGTGGCAGGAAGATGGCCTGTTGACCATCACCGGGGGAAAATTGACCACCTTCCGGCGCATGGCCCGTCACGTGCTGGAGGCCGCCCGGGGCTACCTGCCAGACATGCCCGCCCGGCCGGCCGGGGAGCTGTTCGACCCTCTACCACAAGGTTCTCCACCATCCTGGCTAAGTCCAGGCAACTACGCCTACCTGGCCGGGCGCTACGGCGCCGACACGCCCGCCGTGCTGGCCGCCTGCGCGGGCGCAGGCGGGGGATCGGTCCCGGGGCTGCCCACCCGTTGGGGGGAGCTGAGCTGGGCCGCCGGCTGTGAGTGGGCCGAACACCTGGACGACCTGCTGCTGCGCCGCACCCGCCTGGGACTGCTGCTGCCCAATGGCGGCCTGGACTGCATCCACGCCATCCGCCTCGCCGTCCAGCCGGTCACAGGCTGGCACGACGCCCGCTGGGAACAGGAAGTCGCCCGCTACAGCGCCATTTGGGAGCGATTCTACAGCCCCTATCCGGCCCCGGTCGGGTCCCTCACCCAGGCCACCAGGCTGCGCTCTCTGGCAGCCGTAGAATAAGCCCGTCCACACGGTCCCACCCGGCCCGGATGGATTGGCCCGATCGTCCTCATCCATGGAGATCAGGTTTTTTCTGCGCACCACTACAATAGAACCCCCGGGGGAAAACCAACCGGCGCAGGATTGCAGCCCTGCCGGGCGATCCGGTTGTGTGTTTGTGCTTTAATTTGGTAGAATGTTAGGGTTCTTGTTACCCAGACCACTTTGTCTATACGCAATCCATTCAGAGGCGCCATGAATCGTCAAAACCTGTTGTCTATCGATAACGGCACTCAGAGCGTCCGTGCACTCCTGTTCGATCCCCGCGGCAACCTGTTGGCCAAGTCCCGCGT
>JAAZNB010000537.1 GCA_012798515.1 Chloroflexota bacterium | reverse complement strand
TGGTTACCTTTAATCCAACACTTAAGAAAATCTAACACATTTTTGATTTTCCTGTTCTAATATTGTTGGCGGGCTACACAGCCCAATCTATCTCAGGAGGAGATGCGCTCAATTTACCAACTCGCAAATGAACGCATTTCAAACAATTACTGATGGAGATTTTAAATATGAAACGCTCGAAGATCTTCTCTCTGTTCGTATTGTTTGTAATGTTCGGTCTGGCCCTTGGATTGGCCCATCCTGTTTTTGCACAATCTGCCCAACCCACCAGCACCCAACCTGTCGCCCAACAACAATCCTCTGATCCTCAATCGCTGGCCATTTACACGACCTATCCCAGTCAGGTCATTGGCTTTGGCGAAGTGGTGACCATGACGTTGCAGGTCCAGGCCGGGACGCCGCAAACGGTCAAACTGGACGTCACGGATCTTCCCCAAGGGTGGAACGCTTCGTTCCGCGGGGGATCCAAGATCGTCGATGCCGTCTACGTAGATGGCGTAAATAACTCGACGGTAGACCTGCGTCTGGAACCCCCTGCCGATCTCAAGGCTGGCAAGTACGACATGACCGTGGTGGCCAGTGGGAAGACCGGGGAGGCTGAAATGCCGATCAGCCTGACGGTTAAAGAGAAATTGCCCCCCAGCCTGGCGCTGACCGTGGACGGACTGCCGGCTCAGCAAGGCTCTCCCAGCAGCACTTTTTCATACAATTTAAACCTGAACAACCAGGGCGGTGAAGATCTGACCGTGGCCCTGACGGCCGACCAACCCAACAACCTCAAGGTGTCCTTCGAATCGGCCGGCGAAGCGGTCAACGAGGTCCAGATTGCAGCAGGCGAGAACCAGAGCCTGGTGGTGAAAGCCGAGCCGTTGATCAACCTGGACGCGGGGGACTATCCCTTTACGATCTATGCCAAAGCCGGTGACGTGCAAACCCAACTACAGTTGAACGCCCAGGTGGTGGGCGAAGGCAGTCTCTCGGTCACGGCTCCCGACGGTCTGCTGTCTGGCAACGTCTACGCCGGGCAGGAAACCCCCTTGAAGATCGTGCTGGCCAACAACGGCACGGCGCCGGTGAGCGGCATCCAGTTAACTTCCAGCGAGCCGACCGGCTGGTCGGTGACCTTTGATCCGGCTCAAATTGCCGAGATCCCGGCCGGCCAGCAGGTGGAGGTCACGGCGCGGGTCAAACCGTCTGATAAAGCCGTGGCCGGGGATTACATGTTGACCGTCAGCGCCCGTCCCCTGGACAGCAAGACCCAGTCGGCAGACTTCCGTCTCACCGTGCTTACCTCTACCCTGTGGGGCATGGTAGGGATCGGCCTGATTGCCGTGGCTGTGCTGGCAGTGGGCGTGGCCGTGGTGCGCTTCGGGCGTCGCTAGCCGTTGCGGCGCATGGAAAGGAGACGGACTATGGACACAACCGTCATCCAGACCCAAGACTTGACCAAGAAATATAAGACTTTCGTCGCCGTAGATCACCTCAACCTGGAGGTGCAGGCGGGTGAAGTCTTTGGGCTGCTGGGCCCCAACGGAGCGGGCAAGACCACCACGATCTTGATGCTGTTAGGCCTCACTGAGCCTACTTCGGGAAAAGTGCGCGTGCTGGGGCTCGACCCGGCGCGCCAGCCGTTGAGTGTCAAGTCACGGGTGGGGTATATGCCCGACCAGATCGGTTTTTACGACGAGATGACCGCTCGCGAGAATTTGAACTACGTGGCTCGCTTGAACGGCATCCCGGGCTCTGAGATCCCGCGGCGGACGAGCGAAGCCCTGGCGCGGGTGGGCATGGAAAAAATGGCCGACAAACGGGTAGGCACGTTCTCGCGCGGCATGCGCCAGCGCCTGGGCGTGGCCGATGTGTTGATTAAACAGCCGCGCCTGATCATCATGGATGAACCCACTTCCGGCCTGGACCCGGAAGCCTCGCACGAATTCCTCGCAATGATCCTCACCCTCAAACAGGAAGGTATCAGCATCTTGCTGTCTTCTCACCAGCTGTACCAGGTGCAGGCCGTGTGTGACCGGGTGGGGTTGTTCAACCAGGGCAAGATGGTGTTGGAAGGCGCCGTGGACGAACTGGCCTTGCAGGTGTTGGGGGGAGCCTATCACATCCAGCTGGAGGCCAGGGGAGCGTCGTCTGAGATCGTGAACGCCCTGGAGAACGTCCCCGGGCTGACCAACATCCGCACGCTCTCCTCCCAACGTTATGCCATGGAAGCCGTGCGTGACCTGCGCCCCGAAGCGGCTCAGGCGGTGGTCGATGCCGGCGGCCGGCTGTACCGGTTGGACGTGCAGGCGCAAAGCCTGGACGATATTTACGCTACATTCTTCAAGGAGGTGGAGCATGGCACAGTCGACCACGTTGCCACAGCCGATTGAGCAAAACGTACACGATCCTGCCGCCTCCTCTACGCGAGAAGGTTCCCCCTGGACCGGCCTGTGGGCGGTGGTGGCCAAAGAGATGGCCGATCACCTGTCCAGCATGCGCATGGTGATCCTGGAAGTGCTGATCGTGCTGGCGGCCCTGGGGACGATGTACGCTGCCACACACAACATTCAACAAACCACCAGCCAGGACCAATTCCTCTACCTGCGCCTGTTCACCACCGCGCAGTCACCGCTGCCGGCCTTTGTCTCTTTGCTGGCTTTCTTCATCCCCCTGGTGTCGATTGCCCTGGCTTTTGACGCCGTGAATGGGGAGTTCTCTCGCCGCACAATGTCACGCATCCTGGCCCAGCCGATCTATCGCGACGCCTTGTTGCTGGGGAAGTTCCTGGCCGGCCTGTTCACCCTGGCCCTGGTGTGTACCGCCATCTGGCTGTTGATCTTTGGCATGGGCATCCTCGGGCTGGGCGTGGCCCCGGGTGGCGAAGAAGTGGCTCGCAGCCTGATGTTCCTCTTGGCCACCATCTTTTATGGCGGCATCTGGCTGGCCCTGGCGCTGGTTTTCTCGGTGGTCTTCCGCCAGTCGGCCACCGCCGCCCTGGCTTCGATCGCCGCCTGGTTGTTCTTCACCGTGTTCTGGGGCATCGTGGCCGGCGTGCTGGCGCAAACCTTGAGCCCGATTACCTATGGCTTCCCTCAAGAAGTGCTGGCCCAGGCGAATTTGCAGCTCGGCCTGTCGCGGGTTTCTCCGAACACCCTGTATGCCGAGTCGATGGTGGCCCTGCTGAACCCGGAAGTCCGCTCGCTGGGTATCCTCTTGACCAGCCAGATGGACGGCGCCGTGATGGGTGCGCCGCTGCCGTTTGGGCAGTCGGTGCTGCTGATCTGGCCGGAGATCACCGGACTGATTGCCATCACGATTCTGCTGTTTGCCCTGGCGTACGTGTTGTTCCAACGCCAGGAAATCCGGGCTTGATGGACGAGTTTTAAACAGCCGAGCGAGCAGGGATGCTCGCTCGGCAATTTTTAAACCATAGGTTGGGGGGGCTGGCCGGGTGCGTTCAGGCCGGGATCATTTTGTCGTCCACGAACGTGCCGGCGCGCAGCTCGTTCAGCGTCTGGATGATCTCCTCGCGGGTATTCATCACGAAGGGCCCGTAGGGGTAGATTTCCTCGTTGAACGGGGACCCGGCCATGAGCATGAAGCGCACGGGGGAATCGTCGCCGGCCCGCACGTGCACGTAGTCGCCATCTGCAAAGGTGAGCATGCGTACGGCCTGGATGGATTGTCCCTGGCCAGCGGCGTCGATGCCAAACCAGCCCTGGCCTTCGAAGACGTAAGCGATCACTGTGTGACCGGCTTCCGTCGCCAGGCGCACCTGCGCTCCAGGGCGCAAGGTCACATCCATGTACAGCGGGTGGGCGGCGATATCAGTCACCGGGCCGTGGATGCCCTGGTATTCACCGGCTACCAGGCGCACCAACGCCCCGCTGTCTTCTACGGCGGGAATGGTGGCAGCGTTGACTTCCTGGTAGCGCGGCCGGCCCATTTTCTGGGCGGCGGGCAAATTGACCCACAGCTGGAACCCGTTGACCAGCCCATTGGCGCTGCGCCGGGGCATTTCTTCGTGCAGGATGCCACGCCCGCTGGTCATCCACTGCACGTCTCCGGGACCGATGACGCCCACGTTCCCCAGGCTGTCGCGATGGCGTACGTTGCCTTCCAGCATGTAAGTCACCGTTTCGATGCCGCGATGCGGGTGGGTGGGAAAGCCTTGCAGGGGGCCTTCGCGCGGGTCATTGAAGGCGAAATGGTCGAATAACAGGAATGGATCAAAAAGGTTATCGTGGCCAGGGGCAAACGACCGGCGTAGGCGTACCCCCGCGCCTTCGATCACAGTCTGGGGTTGGATTACCTGGTTTACAAGTCGGGGAGTGTTCATAACGTTCAAGTCCTGATTGTATACGGATATTGTATACCTGTATTGTAGCATATTTTTGCATCGAAATACTTGATGTGGAAGGAAGTGTAAAATTTGTGGGAAATCAAAAAGCGCTATTTCAGCGCTTTTTTTCGAACTGTTCCAGGATGCCGGGGTTGAGCATGGCCGTGCCGTAAGCGACGGGGTGGATGTGTTCGCTCAGGCGCGCCGCAGTCTGGTTCATCTCCAGGGTGATCCACCCCAGTTTGGCTTTGTTATTGGCCAGGCAGGCCAGGATGCCGCGATCCTGGATAGACACCATGACCAGATACCCGTCTTTGCCTTTGACCAGGGCCTGCTGGATGGCCCCGGTGTGAAGCACGTCGCCCATGTGCATGGCCAGGGACAGGAAAGAGGCGATCATCAAGGAAAAGCGTTCTTTTTTGGTCTCGTCCGTCATGTTGGAAGCCAGCAAGATCCCGTCCTGGCTGACCAGCACGGCCGATTCGACTCCCGGGCACTCATGGATCAGGTCCTGGAGCAGGCTCTGGACTTCGGCAGAGCGGACTAACAATCGCCGGGTAGGTATGGTGGTCTCCTTTCCGACCGGCTTGCAGGCGACCGGCAAGATTCATTCAGCCGGCAGGCAGGAGTGGCCGTCTTGGGCGCGCCTGCCGGGTGGGTTTAGATGTTCCAGGGGCTGATCTTCTGCAGGGCCTGGTAGAGCGGTTTCAAGCGATCATACATTTTACAATATACTTTATTATAGATGTCGTCGTAAACCTGGTGAATCTTTAGGTCCGGTTCGAAAACGTCTGCCGTGCGGGTCATCTCCTTGACGGCCGTCTCGAAGTCGGGATGCAGGCCGATGCCCACTGCGGCGTCGATGGCGGCCCCTAACCCGGAAGCTTCGTAGAGGTGCGGGCGGGCAGCCGGCAGGCCGAAGATGTCGGCGGTAAGCTGCATAGAGGCATTGCTCTGGCTGCCGCCACCGGCCACACGCAGCTCGGTGATGGGCACTCCGCTGCGGGTGGAAGTGCGTTCTCCCCCCTCGCGTAAGGCGTAGGCCACGCCCTCCAGGATGGCTCGGTAGAGGTGGGCGCGCGTGTGCACGTCGCCGAAACCGATCACCGCGCCGCGCGCCTCGGGGCCCGGCGAACGCAGCCCCGGCGTCCAGTAGGGCTGCAGGATCAATCCCTGTGACCCGGCCGGGACGGATTCGACCAGGCGGTCGAAGAACTGCTCTGCTTCGACGCCCGCTTCGTTGGCCAGGAGGCGTTCTTCCTGGCCGAATTCTTCTTTGAACCAGCTCACCATCCAGTAGCCACGGTAGATCTGCAATTCCAGGTTGTAAGCCCCGGGGACCGCCGCCGGGTAGGGGGGGATGAGGGGTACGATCTCGACGTAGCGCTGGTGGATGGTGTTGATGGTAGCTGTGGTGCCGTAGCTCAGGCAACCGATGTGGGGATCCAGCGCCCCGGCGCCCAGCACTTCGCAGGCCTTATCGGCTGCGGCCGCGATCAATGGCAGGCCGGCGGGGATGCCGGTGGCTGCGGCTGCGGCCGGGGTGATCTCCCCCAGGGACTGGGAAACGGGAATTAGCTCGGGCAGGACCGAAAGTGGCATGGGCACGGCCTGCCATTTCCAGTCGCTCTTTTTGGCCCAGGTTTGAGACTTGTAATCGAAGGGCACGTAACCGACCTGGGAGCCGACCGAGTCCACGTAATGGCCGGTTAGCTGGTGTACCAGGTAGCCCGAGAGGAACAGGTATTTGTGGGTTTGCTGCCAGATCTCCGGCTGGTGGGTGCGGATCCAGTTGACCTCGGCCTCGGCTTGCAGGTACGCGACCGTCTCGCTAGCCCCGGCCAGCCAGAAGGCCAGCCCCCACGGGCCCGAGACGGGCCGTAAACCTTCGGTGCGGCGCTGGTCCAGCCAGACCATGGCCGGGCGCAGCGGCCGGCCGTCTTTGTCCAGGTTGATCAGAGTGCCGCGCTGGGTGGTCAGCGCCACGGC
>JAAZNB010000077.1 GCA_012798515.1 Chloroflexota bacterium | reverse complement strand
TCTACCTTGCCGTCGGTGTCTCGCCAGATCTCTTCGGCCGTCGTGCGGCGGTGAACCTCGGGGTTGGCCGGGTTCTCGAACTGCTGCGGCATGAAGTAGCGGCTGTCACTGGCGGCCAGTTCTTCGGCCTTGCGGATGGCGCCGCCCATGCCCTCGCTGCCGGGGGTGAGGATCAGCTCGGCCCCGTAGGCGCGCAGCAGCATGCGGCGTTCTTTGCTCATCGTCTCCGGCATGGTCAAGACGCACTTGTAGCCGCGGGCGGCGCATACCATGGCCAGGGCGATGCCGGTGTTGCCGCTGGTGGGCTCGACGATGATGGTATCCGGGCCGATCTTACCGGCCCGCTCGGCGGCTTCGATCATCGACTTCCCGATGCGGTCCTTCACGCTATGCGCCGGGTTGTAGAATTCCAATTTGACCACCACGTCGGCCAATGCGCCTTGGCTAACCCGGTTCAAACGAACCAGGGGAGTATTTCCGACCAGGTCTACGACACTATTCGCAATCTTCGTGGCTACAATTCCTTCACTTGTACTCATTTCTTCTTCCTTTCTTGACTGTCCCCATTTAACGACAAAACGGCCAACCCATACAAAAAGCAGCGAACGCTTCCGCACGCTTCCATTCCGATAGAGGAATTTCGCGGGGCTGTCCGCCGCCTTCGACTGTTGGCCGTTAATTTACTTGATGAAGATCGAGGCGGTGGTTACAGTCCCCGCCTCAGACACGAGCAATATAACATGTGTAACTCCTGTAAGCTAAATCCTACCTACATCGTCCATTATAGGAGATAATCCTGGCTTGTCAAGTTATTTAATGAAATACTTACAAAGTGCGGGGGCCAGGCTGCGTTGCCAACGCCCCGCGGCCGCAGCCTCTGCCGGCCGCAGAGCGGCCCGGGGACGCCCCCACACGGAGGGCAGGGTCGAGATGTAGACGCACCGCTTCCCCGGGAAATGCGGACCCCATGGCCAGCACGGGCGCCGGACCGGCCGCAGAGCACCCCCTCCTGCACCTCCCCCATTTTTCAAAAACAAAAATGGGGGAGGGAAAAACCTGTGTCCCTGCCCGCGCCGGGAGCCGGATCTTCAAAGTCATCCTCGACCCTGCGCTCAGCGCGGGGTCGTCCCGGGGCCGCTCCGGCGGCCGTCCCGACTTCATCCCCACCCAAAACGGTGCGGCCTGGGGAAGGCCCGCTGGAACCGCTCACCGGCCGCAGCCTGTAGGCTGCGTTGCCAACGCCCCGCTGCCGCGGTCCCTGCCGGCCGCAGAGTCTATGGCAAAGGGCGCACCGGCCGCAGAGCGGCCCAGGGACGAGAAAAACGGCCGGTAGGGGCGGGACGCCTGATTCTCCTGGCCCCCGATCCATGCTACAATCAAGCCAAACCCATTCGCGGAAAGGACTGCGTATGCCCGAAAACAAGAAACAATGGCCGCAAGCCCCGGCCATGCAGATCGATCCTCAGAAGAAGTACAGCGCTACCTTTGTCACCGACAAAGGCGACATCGTCGTGCGCCTGTTTGCCGATAAAGTCCCCCACACGGTCAACAATTTCGTCTTCCTGGCCCGAGAAGGCTTCTACGACGACACCCTTTTCCACCGCGTCATCGCCGATTTCATGGCCCAGGGCGGCGACCCCACCAGCACCGGCACCGGCGGCCCTGGCTACCGCTTTGCCGACGAGTTCCATCCCTCGCTGCGTCACGACCGGCCCGGCATCCTTTCCATGGCCAATGCCGGCGCCAACACCAACGGCTCGCAGTTCTTCATCACCCACGTGCCCACCCCCTGGCTGGACAACAAGCACTCCATCTTCGGCGAAGTCGTCGAGGGCCTGGACGTGCTGCTGTCTATCCCCGAGCGGGACCCGCGGCGCTTGAACGCCCCCGGGGTAAAGATTCACAACGTGCAGATCAGCGAAGAAGCCGCCTGACGCCCAGCCTATCTGTGCACATTTTCACCATCCTCCGGCGGTTGAAACCAAGGGAGGATTTTGATTTAATAAGAGCCTATCCAGGGCCGGCCGCCCGAAGCAGGCCGGCCCACGGCTGATGAACGACAGGAGGGTGATTGTGGATTCGAAGCCTACTCGCAACCTCGCATTGGAACTGGCCCGTGTAACCGAAGCTGCTGCGCTGGCTGCCGGGCGCCACGTAGGGCGCGGCGACAAGGAAGCGGCCGATAAGGCCGCCGTGGACGCCATGCGTCTGGTAATGAACACCATCCAGATGGACGGCGTCATTGTGATCGGAGAAGGAGAAAAAGACGAAGCGCCCATGTTGTACAACGGCGAGCACCTGGGCACCGGCGAGGCGCCGGCAGTGGATATCGCCGTGGACCCCATCGATGGCACCCGCGCCACGGCCAACGGGCTGTCCAACGGCATTTCGACCGTGGCCCTGGCGCCGCGCGGCGCCATGTTCAACCCCGGCCCGTTCGTGTACATGCACAAGATCGCCGTGGGGCCGGTGGCCCGCGACGCCATCGACATCCAGCGCTCCATCGGTGAGAACCTGCGCCGCATCGCGGCGGCCATGGACGAGGACGTGCAGGACCTGACCGTGGCCGTTTTGGACCGCGAGCGCCACAAGGGGCTCATCCAGGAGATCCGCCAGGAAGGGGCGCGCATCCGCCTGATCCCCGACGGCGACGTGGCCAGCGCCATCATGACCGCCCTGCCGGGCACGGGCATTGACGTGCTGCTGGGCGTTGGCGGCACGCCCGAGGGCGTGCTGGCGGCCTGCGCCCTGCGCGCCATGGGGGGGAACATCCAGGGCAAGCTCTTCCCGCGCAACGAGACCGAGCTGCGCAAGGGGTTGGAGATGGGCTACGACGTGGATCACGTGCTGACCATGGATGACCTGGTCTCCTCGGAGGACGTGTTCTTCGCCGCCACGGGGGTGACCAGCGGCGACCTGTTGAAAGGGGTGGATTATTTCTCGGCCGGGGCCTATACCTCCAGCATCGTGATGCGCGGCCTGACCGGCACGGTGCGCCGTATCGAGTCGACCCACCGCCTGAGCAAGCTGGCGCGCATCAGCTCTATCCCATATTGAGCCGGGGCCTTCCTCGACCCCGGTGCGGCGTTCTGGCGCATTGGGGGCGGCGCGGGAGGGGGCGTTTGCCCCGCCCGGAATGCTTCACGGCCGCCGGAGCGGCCTCGTCCCGGCGCATCCGCGCTGCGGATGCGCCAGGACGAATCTCCTTCCTCGCCCCTACGCTCCGCGTGGGGGCGTCGCCGGGCCGCTCTGCGGCCGGGGCGAGGTGCGGTGGATAACGATCTCCGTCCGGATGAGCCCCGGCCGGCAAGCCTATCACGATCAAACACCGGGAAGGATGAGAACGGTTCTTGGCTTTGTTCGGGCAAAGGTGCCTTGCCCTACCCGGGTGCCATCCCGACCGGGGAAGCGGTGCGTTGCCAACGCACCTTACGGCTGCGGCTGGCGCGCATCAGCTCCATCTAATATTGAGCCGGGGCGCAGCTACCCGCCCCGCGGACGCGCCGGAGACAAGCATCTATCTATTTCATTCTCATTCTCCGTGCCGGAGGAGATTGTTGCAGACCCCACCAGCCCCTGGCACGATACCGATCAACTCGACCATCCATCCCTCCCGCTGCAGGAGGAGGTATGCCGTACCGTCGCACGGATCCAAAAACATTTTCCCACGCCCATCAGCTGCGCGACAATTCCACCGAAGCGGAGACTGTCCTCTGGCAAGCACTGCGGGCGAATCGCCTGGACAACGTCCATTTCCGCCGGCAACATGCCATTGGGCCGTACATCGTCGACTTCTGCACGCCGCGCGACAAAATTATTATCGAGGTAGATGGTGGTCAGCACCTGGATCAGGCAGAGTACGACACCAAACGTACGGCATACCTGGAAGCCCAGGGATACCGTGTGTTGCGTTTCTGGAATGACGACGTATTGAAACGAAGAAACGAGGTCCTGACGGTTATTCTCGAGGCAGTCCAACATAAGGCATGAATACGGCCGCTCCCATTCCATGTACCAGCCCACGTTTTGTGGGCCGAGGCGCTGCCCGTAACGGGCCAGGGAACGACCCCCTCCTGCACCTCCCCCATTTTTCAAGAACAAAAAATGGGGGAGGGAAAACCGGCGTCCCGGCCGTCCCACGCCCAATGCGCGAAAGCGGGGGCGTTGG
>JAAZNB010000076.1 GCA_012798515.1 Chloroflexota bacterium | reverse complement strand
GGGGTCCAGTCTCGCGTAGGAAAACCAGCTCGCCAGGGCGTGGCCTGCCTTGCCGGTCAGGCTCTGAACCGTAAACAGCGCAATCACCACCAGTATGCCGTACAGGGGTTTGTTGCGTGCGTGAAGGCCCGTCTCAATCATTCCCGGTGAAGCCCTCCTGGCTCTTATGTGCTCAACTGTCGAAGGTATTGTTGTCTGCCTGCATCGTCAAGGCCGTCAGGTTGTGTTCAAGCCTGTCCAATCCCGTGGAAAGAGCCAGGATTAGTCCGGCATCCAAACCGGCAAAGATCTTTTCCAGTAATCCCGTCTCCCCTGGAGAGCGACTTTCGAGATATCCCCTGCTTTGGGGGGTCAATTGGATGCGCCAGGCGCGCGCGTCATGCCTGTCCTTCGTTAGGATCACGTAACCGCTTTGGTGAAGGGTGGTGGCCATGCGCTTCGCATTTTGCCGGGAATATCCGCTAAAATTCGCCACTTCACTGATGGTCGGAGGTTGGCTAAATTTGGAAACACACACCAGAAACAGCCATTGCTTGATGGTAATGTTGGTATCTAACCTGTCTCCGAGCACCTGTAGTTTGTTCGATATGGAAAAAATTGTGGCAAAGAGATACGCTTCCTGTTCCGCTGTACTCATAAATGGATTGCTCCGGTAAGACAATAAGCTACCTGTAGAATACGGAATAGATTACCTTTATGGTACGTAACATATTCCCTTTTGTCAAGGCAGTCGCCGGCCGGCCGTTTTTCTCGTCCCTGGGCTCTGCCCGGGGACGTCTAAGGGCCGCTCTGCGGCCGGGGAGTGGCGCCGTGGGGGTATGGCTGAGGCGGGACGGGTAAGCCGGGCTGGCTTTTCCCTCCCCTATTTTTGTTCTTTGAAAATGGGGGAGGTGCAGGAGGGGGTGCTTTTCCCGGCGACCCCGGAACTACGCGGAGGCGCAGGAGGGGTATTCTTCCCCCGCCATCAGACCCGCGCGGGGCGCCACCACCCGCCCGGGCGGAATCGCGCCGCGATGTGCTATGATTCAATAGGATTGTCATCGATTGGAGGATGGAACATGAAACGCACCTTGATCTTGATCCTGGCCGTGTGCCTGGCCGGGTGCAGCCCGGTGGCCAGCCCGGCCCAGGCAACGGCGGCCATGGCCACCCAGGTGCAGGCCGAGTTGCAGCGCATCCTGGGGGACGCCACCCAGCCGGCCGCGCCGGCCCCCGGAGAGGACGGGGCGCCGCCCAAGCTGACCCTGCCCACGGCCGCCCCGCTGCCCACCAGCACGTTCTTCCGCATCGGCACCCCGCCGCCCACCCAGGCAGGGCTGATCGAAATCCCCAGCCCGGCTCCCCGCACCGCCACCCCCGAGGAAAGCCCCGGGCTGCGTTTCTCGGGTAGGGGAGATAGCCTGCTGGACATCGACCTGGCGCCCCTGGAAGGCAGCGGCCTGCTGCACGCCGTTTACAACGGCGGCGGTGACTTCGCCATCCAGTCCTTCGACGGCGCGGGGCTGCTGGTGGATACCCTGGCGCAGACCAACGGCGCCTACGATGGCTGGCGGGTCCTGGACCTGCGCCCCGACCAGGTCACTCGCCAGCTGCAAGTCCGCGCCCAGGACGACTGGCAGCTGGAGATCTGGCCGCTCTCGGCGGCGCGGGAGGTGAGCGCCACGGGCACGGCGAACGGTGAAGGGGATACGGTGCTGTCCATCGACGGCGTCGCCGGGGTCGTGACCGTGCGCGGCAACAGCGACGGCCAGTCCCTGGCGGTGCGGGCCTATGGCGATTCGGGATATAAGTCATTGGTGGAAACGGACCAGGCCCTGGACGCCTCCTATGACCTGGAGGCCGGGACGCATTACCTGGAAATCATCACCCTGGGCGGGTGGCAGATCGAGCTGCGCTGACCTGCCTCAGCCCACGTAGCGCTGCAGCACGGCGTCCACTTCGCCGCCGTAGCCCTCGCCAAACAGGTTGAGGTGGTTGACCAGGTGATACAGGTTATACAGGTCCCGGCGTTCTTCGAAATCCGGCTCCAGCGGCCAGGCGGCCTGGTACGCCTGGTAGAAGCGGGCGCGGAACCCGCCGAACAGGCTGGTGTAAGCCAGCTCGGCCTCGCGGTCCCCGTAGTAGACCGCCGGGTCGATCAGGGCCGGACCGCCGCCCGGGCCGGTCATGACGTTGCCCGCCCACAGGTCACCGTGTAGCAGGGAGGGCCGCCGTTTCACGCCGTCTAACCAGTGCGCCAGGCGTTCCATCAGCCGCTCCAGGCGCTGGCGCCGCAGGCTGGGCATGCGCCCGGCGCGTTCGGCCAGCGCCATCTGCGGGCGCAGGCGCCGGTCGCAGAAGAAGCACACCCAGTCATCGCTCCAATCGTTGGCCTGCGGGTTGCTGCCGATGTAGTTGTCCTGGTCCAGCCCGTAGGCTTCGGCCTGCCCGGCGCGGTGCAGCGCGGCCAGCTGTTCGCCCAACACGCCCTGGTCCAGGGTGTGGGAGGCGCCGGACGGGGCCAGCCATTCTTGCAGGATGAACCCGGGCATGCCGTCCGAGGGATCGCTGGCCGCCAGCACCTGCGGTACGCGCACGGTATGCGTGGCGGCGAGGAGCTCCAGCCCCCGCTTTTCGCTGGTGAACATGTGCGGCCGGGCGTGAGGATGGTACTTGAGGAAATAACGTTCCCGGGGGGTGGTGACCTGCATGGCGTTGTGGATGCATCCGCCCCCCACCGGGTGCATCTCCTGCAGCGGGCCGGGATCGCCGGCCTGGCGCAGGACCTCTGTCAGCCTGGCATGCAGGGCAGCCGGGAGTGCGTTCATAGGTTCTCCGCTTTGCGAATGTGCGCCAGCAAGCCGGCGCATCCGGCTTGAACCAGGCCGTAGACCTGGTCGAAATTGTTGGCGTAGTAGGGGTCGGGCACGTCGGCCAGGTTTGCCTGAGGAGCAAATTCCAGCAAGCGGCGCGCCTTGCGCCCGTAGCCAAAGGTGGCCATGTCGGCCAGGTTTTCCCGGTCCATGGCGATGATGTAATCGAAGGCCTCGAAATCGCCGTGAGTGAGCAGGCGGGAGCGTTTCTCCGGGCTCAGCTCCACCTGGTGGGCGCGCAGCACGGCCTGCGTGCCGCGGTGCGGGCGCTCGCCGATGTGCCAGCTGCCGGTACCGGCCGAAGCAATGCTGAAGCGCTGCGCCAGGCCGGCCTGCTCCACCAGGTGGCGGAAGACGGCTTCAGCCATGGGCGAGCGGCAGATGTTCCCAGAGCATACAAATAAGACGCGGATTTTTGGCGTGGTACTCATAAAAAGATCCTCCCTCGATCCTGTCAGGTCCGGGCAGTGTTGTGCAGGGTTTCCCTGAAGGCTGGGGCGAACAGGAACTGGCAAATGGAGGTGAGCACAAATCACCTTACCGGGCTGGCGTTTCACCCCCGGCAGAGTGTGTTAAATAAACCCGAACGGATACAGGATTTCAAACTTCCTGGCCGCAGCTCGCATTTTGGATTGGCGGACCCCGCTCCGAGCCGGCCAAAGGTCGTGGTAGGTGCTAGTATACCTGTTTTTGGAATGGATTACCAAATGCAGGGGGGTGTAATCGCTCACCGCCGGCGCCCATCTTGACACTTTCTTGATAACTTTGCGGTTTTTATTGTCATGCTCTTAACCTGCGTAGTGATAT
Organism: Chloroflexota bacterium; assembly: GCA_012798515.1. Classification (GTDB taxonomy): domain Bacteria; phylum Chloroflexota; class Anaerolineae; order Anaerolineales; family Anaerolineaceae; genus JAAZNB01. The sequence goes on along the minus strand of JAAZNB010000076.1, from coordinate 6,995 downwards.
AAGAAGCCCTGTTTCAAAATCCCTCTTACCCGGTGGCAATATCATTACAGGGCACGTAGATCTATGCAAATCGAACACAATCATTTTCAGTACGAAGTCGCCCCCCGGCAGTCCGCCAACCCGGTGCATACCTGGCGTAACTGGCTGATCGGCAAGCCCCTGGCCACGGCCGAAGCGCCGCACCAGACCATTGGCAAAGCCATTGGCCTGGCGGTATTTTCCTCCGACGCGCTCTCCTCCACGGCGTACAGCACCCAGGAAATGCTCATTATCCTGGCTGCGGCCGGCGCCGGTGCGTTCCATTATTCCATCACCTTGATGATCGGCATCCTGGTTTTGCTCTTCATCCTCATCGTGTCCTATGAGCAGACCATCCATGCCTACCCCGGCGGCGGCGGCGCTTACATCGTCGCCCGGGACAACCTGGGCGAGCTGCCGGCCCAGACGGCCGGCGCGGCCCTGCTGACCGATTACATTCTCACCGTGGCCGTCTCGGTATCCTCCGGCGTGGCCCAGATCGTGTCCGCCTATCCCGGGGTTTATCCCTACCGGGTATGGATCGCCGTGGGCATGGTGGTCTTCATCATGGTGATCAACCTGCGCGGGGTCAAGGAATCCGGTTTCACCTTCGCCATCCCGACCTATTTCTTCATCGTCATGATGTATGCCACCGTGCTGTTCGGCCTGTTGCGTATGCTGACCGGCACCCTGGGGGTGGTGCAGGACCCGCCGCCCATGGAGATGCTGCACGCTCTCCAGCCGGTGAGTTTCTTCCTCATCCTGCGCGCCTTTTCCAGCGGTACGTCAGCGTTGACCGGCGTGGAAGCCATCTCCAACGGCATCACCGCCTTCAAGGAACCGCGCAGCAAGAACGCCGGCGCCACCCTGGTGTGGATGGCCGCCATCCTGGGCAGCCTGTTGTTGGGCATCACCATCCTGGCCAACCACATCGCCGCCGTCCCCTCGGAACAGGAGACGCTGATCTCGCAGCTGGGGCGCACGGTGTTCGACGGCCGCGGCGTGCTCTACATGGGCACCATCCTGTCCACCACCGTCATCCTGGTCATGGCTGCCAACACTGCCTTTGCCGATTTTCCCCGCCTGAGCGCCCTGCACGCCGGCGACGGCTTCCTGCCCCGCCAGCTGACCTTCCGCGGCAGCCGCCTGGTGTTCTCGCACGGCATCATGGCCCTGTCGGTGATTGCCAGCCTGTTGATCATCGTCTTCCAGGCCAGCGTGACCCGCCTCATCCCCCTGTACGCCATTGGCGTGTTCCTTTCCTTTACCCTGTCGCAGACCGGTATGGCCCGCCGCTGGTGGAAGGTGGGCCACCTGCAGCCGGGGGTCGAAGTCAAAGAACCCGGCTCGACCCTGCGTTACGAAAAGGGCTGGCAGGTCAAGATGGTCATCAACAGCATTGGGGCTGTGTGTACCTTCGTCGTCATGATCGTGTTTGCCGTTACCAAGTTCCACGACGGGGCCTACATCGTGGTGATCTTGACCCCCGTGCTGGTGAGCATCTTCTTCGCCATCCACCATCATTACAAGAGCCTGGCCCGCCAGCTCTCGCTGGATACGCCCTGTTCCTATAACCCCCTGCGGCGCCACCGGGTGATCATGCCCATCAGCGGCGTACATCGCGGCACGCTGGAAGCGCTGCGCTACGCCCGCACCCTGAGCGACGACATTACCGCCGTGCACGTGTCCATCGACCCGGAAGAGACGGAACGTGTGCAGTACAAATGGGAGAAACGCGGCGAGGGCATCCGCCTGGTGGTGCTCAACTCGCCGTATCGCATGTTTATCGAGCCCCTGCTGGAGTACATCGATATGGTGGTGGCCGCGTGCAAGAACAACGAGGTGGTCACCATCCTGGTGCCGCAGTTTGTGCCCCGCCACTGGTGGACTGCGTTTCTGCACGCCCGCACCGCCGATACCCTGCGCAAGGCGCTGCTCAACCACGAAAACATCGTTATCACCGAGGTGCCCTACCAGGTGCGTTGAACCCCCGGAGCTCGTATAATGGGTGCATGCAAGTAGAACCCTCGCCCCACGCGCCGCCGCCGGGAAACCCTGGGCGGCTGCGCATTTACCTGGGCTACGCTGCCGGGGTGGGCAAGCTGGAGGCCATGCTCCGGGCGGCCTGCCGGCAAAAGGCGGCCGGGGTCGACGTGGTATTGGCCTTCCTCGATTCGTCCCGCCTGGCGCAGCTGGGGCCGGAGCTGGACGGCCTGGAATGCCTGCCCCCTCGCCAGGTGGAACACCGCGGCCGCCTGCTGGAAGAGCTGGACCTGGACGCAGTCCTGGAACGGCGCCCCGGCCTGGCCCTGGTGGCCGACCTGGCGCATCGCAATACGCCCGGCTCGCGCCACCCTTACCGCTACCAGGACGTGCAGGAGCTGCTCGAGAGCGGCCTGAACGTGTATACCACGCTGGACGTTCACAACCTGGAGAGCCTCAAAGACGTGGTGGAACAGATCACCGGCCAGGCTGTGGATGAGACCGTGCCCGATCGCATCGTGGACGAGGCCGGCGAGGTGGAAGTGGTCGACCTTTCCCCCCCGGACCTGATCCAGCGCATCGAAACCGGCCGGGCCAATCCCCCGGAGGCCGACCCCCAGGTCGTACATCATTTCTACCGGCCGGGCAACCTCGCCGCACTGCGCGAGCTGGCCCTGCGACGGGGCAGCGAGTGGGTCGACCGGCAGATGCGCAGCTACATGGCCACCCAGGATATCCCCGGCCCCTGGCCGGTGCGCGAGCGCCTGATGGTGGCGGTGAGCTCGCACCCGCTGAGCGAGCGCCTGGTGCGCGCCGCCCGCCGCCTGGCCGGCGATTTGAAGGCCGAGTGGTACGCCGTGTTCGTGGAGACCCCCACCGGCCAGAAGATGCCCCCGGTCCAGAAAGAGCGCATCACCCTCACCCTGAAGATGGCTGAGGACCTGGGGGCCCAGGTGGTCACCATCCAGGGCCGTTCGGCCCCGGAGGCGATCCTGGAGTATGCCCGCCGCCACAACATCACCAAGATCATCGTGGGCAAACCCCAGCGCCCGCGCTGGCTGGAGTGGCTGCAAGGCTCGGTGCTCGACGAGATCGTGCGCCGCAGCGGCCCCATCGATGTGTACATCATCAACGACCAGGACGAGCCCTTGCACCTGCCGGCGCCTTCCTGGCGCCTGCACGGCCGGGCCTGGCGCTACGTGCAAAGCGCCCTGCTGGTGGTGGTGTTTACCTTGCTGGGCATCCCCCTGCATTACTTCATCGAACCCACCAACCTGGTCATGCTGTATCTGGCGGCGGTGACCATCGCCGCCGTTTACCTGGGACGCGGGCCATCGATCCTGGCCTCTGTGCTCAGCGTAATTGCCTTCGACTTCTTCTTTATCACTCCCCGCCTCAGCCTGACCGTGTTCGATACCCAGTACCTGCTGACGTTCTTCGGGCTGTTCCTGGTGGGCCTGGTGATCAGCAACCTGGCCGCCGTGGTGCAGAACCAGGTGGAATTGTCGCAGCGCCGCGAGGCCCAGACCGCCACCCTGTTTGCCATCAGCCGCGAGCTGAGCGCCGCGGACGGGCTGGACGAGATGCTGCAAGTGCTGGTGCGCCACATCGGGCAGACGCTCAGCCGCGAGGCCGTGGTGCTCCTGGCCGAGGACGGCCAGCTGGCAGTGCGCGCCGCGGCGCCCGGTTTTACCCTCACCGGCCACGACATGGACCTGGCCCAATGGGCCCTGGCTCACGGCCAGGAAGCCGGGCGCGGCACCGCCACACACCCCGAAGCGTTGGTGCGTTTCGTGCCCCTGCGCACCGCCCAGCGCGTCATCGGCCTGCTGGGGCTGCGCCCCAACGAGCCGGGCATCTATTTCAGCCAGGAACAGCGCCGCCTGCTGGAGAGCATCGCCAGCCAGGGCGCCCTGGCCATCGAGCGGGCGCTGCTGGCCGAACAGGCCAACCGGGCCCATCTGCTCAGCGCGGCGGAGAAGTTGCAGTCGGCCCTGTTGAACTCCATCTCGCACGACCTGCGCACGCCGTTGGCCTCGATCACCGGTACGCTCAGCAGCTTGCGCGAGAGCGAGGGCGACCCCCCGCAGGCGCCGCCCCTGGACGCACACACCCGCCAGGAGCTGGTGGAGAACGCCTGGGAAGAGGCCGGGCGGCTCAACCGCCTGGTGCGTAACCTGCTGGACATGAGCCGCCTGGAGTCGGGGGCCATGAAAGTGCGCCGTGAGCCGGCCGAGGTGCAGGACTGGGCCGGCTCGGCCCTGTCGCAGGCCGCCGGGCGGCTGCAAGGCCACCGGGTGGCCACTCACCTGCCCGCCGACCTGCCGCTCGTGCCGGTCGATTTTGTGCTCATGGTGCAGGTGCTGGTCAACCTGCTGGATAACGCTGTGAAGTATTCCCCGCCGGGCAGCCTGATCGAGTTGAGCGCCGGCCCCGGCCCCGGCTGGGTGGAGGTCTGCGTCGCCGACCAGGGCAGCGGCATTCCCCCGGCCGACCTGGAGCGCGTCTTCGAGAAGTTCTACCGCGTGCCGGGCCAGGACAGTACCGTGGGCACCGGCCTGGGGCTCTCCATCTGCAAGGGCATCGTCGAGGCGCACGGGGGGCAGATCTGGGCCGAGAACCGCCCTGGCGGTGGGGCGCGCCTGTGTATGCGCCTGCCCCTGGATGGCGACGGGCCTCGGCCCGAGGAGGTAAACCTGTGACCCCTGAAGGTCCCCGCATCCTGGTGGTGGACGACGAGCGTCCCATCCGCCGCTTCCTGCGCGCCTCGCTCGGCGCACACGGGTTCAACGTCTACGAGGCGGCCAGCGGGGAGGAGGCCTTGCATGCGGCCCTGGAAAACCGCCCCGACCTGCTGATCCTCGACCTGGGCCTGCCGGATATGGATGGCATCCAGGTCACCCGCCGCATCCGTGAGTGGGCCAACATGCCCATCATCATCCTCTCGGTCCGCGAGCAGGAGGTGGACAAGATCAACGCCCTGGATGCCGGGGCGGACGACTACCTGACCAAGCCGTTTGGGATCGGCGAGCTGATGGCGCGCATCCGGGTGGCCCTGCGCCGTTCGGCCCAACCCGTGGACGAGCCCCTCTTTCAAACCGGCAGCTTGAAGGTGGACTTTGCCCGCCGCCGGGTGACGCTGGACGAGGCTGACGTGCTCCTCACCCCCACTGAATACGACCTGCTGCGCACCCTGACCCAGAACGCCGGCAAGGTGCTCACCCACCGCCAGCTGCTGCGCCTGGTGTGGGGCGCCGGCTACGAGCAGGAGAGCCACCTGCTGCGGGTCAACATCAGCAACCTGCGGCGCAAGATCGAGCCGGACCCGGCCCAGCCCAGCTACATCCTCACCGAGCCCGGCGTGGGTTACCGTTTCCAGGTCGGGGAGTAAGGGCGGCGGAGCCTGTGCCCCGCTCCCTCCCGCGGCCGGGGCGGCCACAGCCAAAACGAAAAGCCTTCCGCAGTGTGGCCAGAGGGCGGCAGGGCGCCGCCGGTGGCCGGACTGCGGAAGGCTTATGTGGGGAGGGTGGAAAGCTTATTTCTTGTGGCGGACTTTGCTGATCACGATGTCGATGTTGAAAGCCGTCGCCATGCCGATCGGCAGGCCGACTACCATGTCCAGCCAGTCCGGGTTGCCCAGCTGGTTGCTCAAGAAATAGTGTACGCCCAGCAAGACGATCACAGCCAGGCTGAGGACGACGCTGATACGACCATATTTACCCATTGTGTAAACTCCAATTGCTGACCCATTGCATGGGGTTGAACCTGGCCGTATTATAACTCGATTCATTGGATGAAAAAGGCCGGGGAAGTCCCCTTTCAAAAATGCAATGGCCGGCGCCGGGGGGCCGGAGGGAGTGGAACAGGGCCGGAAACGCATGTGGCAATTGAGATGCGTTTGCCCTGGCGGGGCGCTTATGCTTTAATAAGCACCTGTTCGAAAAATGTTCGGATAGATAAAACCATTCAGGGGGATTGGATGCTGTTTCGAGCACAGACTTGCCCGCCTTCGCCCCGCTCTTTTGCTTGAAAGAGCGGGCTTTTTTTCTCGTGGCGTGAGGAGGAGATACCCGATGAAACCTGACCGGTTGTTCCTGATCTGCACCCTGCTGCTGGTGGTCGCCGCCGGGGCGGCCTGCGCCCCACTGGCTGCCCCGGCGGAGGGGGCCACCCTGGCCCCGGGGACGCCCGCCCCTGCCATCCTGACCTGGGAACGCAGCGGCGGCATTACCGGGCTGTGCCAGCGCCTGGAGGTGACCCAGGCCATGACCTATCACCTGGAAGACTGCCGGCGAGACGTGCTGCTCGGCCAGGGCGACCTGCCGGCGGAAGTCCAGCGCCAGCTGGCGAGCTGGCAGCAGAGTTATGCGACCTATACCTGGGAAACTACCCCGCCGGCCGGCGCAGCCGACATGTTCATCGATCGTTACACCTTTACTGGCCAGGGCAGCCAGACCCCTGGCCGCCAGGAGCAGGAAGCCATCGACCAGGCCATTGCCGCCTGGGTGAACAAGCTCGTCTCCGGGGCCGCTCCCGGCCCTACCCCTACCGGCGGCTAACCCTGCCCGGGACGGTTTTCCTGGCGCTGGATGCGCTCGGTGGGGCGGAAGCGCAGGGCCGACCAGGTCGCGTCGATGGAGACCACGGCGATGCCTTGCAGGCCGGCCTGCCACAGGACCTCCCAGCCGGCGTCGCGTGACAGGTCAGTGATCGTCTTCGAGCTGCGCTTGGGGTAGGCGATCCACAGCAGGCCGTCGTAGCGCAGGGCCTGGAGGGCCAGCGGCGCCAGGCGGGCCAGCCCGGCCTGGTCGCGGGCGAAGAGCAGGACGAAATCGTAGGGCTCCCCGGCCTGCGGCGCGGTGTGGAGCTCCCCGGCAGCCTCGCCCAGCTGCGCCAGGAACCCGGGTGGGGGCTCCAGCACCAGGGCAGGGCCGGCCTTGAGCAGCAGCTTTTTTGCCAACCCGCTGCCGTTCATGCTTCATCCTGCCCGGCAG
>JAAZNB010000075.1 GCA_012798515.1 Chloroflexota bacterium | reverse complement strand
TGCGGGCGGCCGGACAGCTGACCGAGATCCGTGAGGCCGACCTGCGCTTCAGTCTGGGCGAGGCCGTAGATTTTCTCAACCGGGTCATGGGGCTGCACCTGGACGGCGAGCAGGTGCGCGCCCTGGAAGCGCGCACCGAGGGTTGGGTGGCCGGCTTGCAGCTGGCCGCCCTGACCTTACAGCGCCAGGAAGAGGCCGAGCGCGGGCAGTTCATCGCCGCTTTTACCGGCAGCAGCCAGTACGTGCTGGAGTATCTGAGTGAAGAGGTGATCAACCGCCAGCCGCCGGCCGTTCAGGATTTTCTCTTGCAGACTGCGATCCTGGAGCGTTTGAGCCCCTCGTTGTGTGCGGCCGTGTGGGGGGAAGACCCGGCGGGAGGACCACCGGGCTCGCACTCGCCTTCCCAGGGCGGGGTGGGTGCAACGGCCATGCTGGGGTATCTGCGCTCCGCCAATTTGTTCCTGATCCCGCTGGATGATCGCCAGCAGTGGTATCGCTACCACCACCTGTTTGCCGACCTGCTGCGCAGCCGCCTGCGCCAGGATTATTCGATCGAATCTATCCACGAACTGCATCGCCGGGCCGGCCGCTGGTACCAGGCCCGGGCCGGCGGGGAGGGTGACCTGGATTATACCGACCAGGCGGTATACCACGCCCTGGAGGCGCGCGATTACGATTGGGCGGCCAATTTAATCGAGCAGGTGGCCCGGGCAACCATGCTGCACGGGCGGATCTCCACCTTACTGCAATGGGCCGAGATGCTGCCCGAAGATGTCCTGCGCGTCAAACCACGCCTGCGTATGTACCAGGCCTGGCTGCATTTCTTGAACGGAAAGTTCGGCCTGGCCCTCTCCAACCTGAATGGGCTGTACCAGGAGAGCACCCTGCTGCCGCCGACCCCTGAGAGCGAAGCGCTGCGCGGCGAGCTGGCAACGCTGCTGGCGCGTGGGGCAGCGCTTTCGGGTAAACCGGAAAAGGCCATCTCGCTGGCTCAAGAGGCGCTGGCGCGACTGCCGGAGGATGACGTTGCCTCGCTGGGAAGGGCCTATTCGGCCCTCGGCATTGCCCACGACCTGCGCTCTGAGCCGGCCCTGGCGCAACCGGCCTATGAGCGGGCGTTGGATTTTGCCCGGGCCAGTGGAAACGCGTTTCTGGCAGTGCATATCCATTTTCTCAAAGCGTCTTCGTATTTCGTCGGTGGACGGTTGCGGCAGGCCGAGGCGGCCAACCGGGCGGGGATTGCCCTGGGTGAAGCCGTGGCGGGGGAGCGGTTCTATCCGATCTCTGCCGGCTACCTGGGCCTGGCTGAGATCGCGGTGGCCCGGGACGAGCTCGACCGTGCCGGGGACTACTGGCAGAAGGGCCAGGAGCTATGTTTACAGGGTGGGCCGGTTGGAAATCGTTTCACGGCCTATCGCATCCAGGCCCAGCTGGAGGGCGCACGCGGCGACCTGGAAAAAGCCCACAAGACGCTGCAAGGTTCTATCGAGGCGGCCGGTGTGGACCAATCTTTGCCCTACGCCGGGCCGTTGGCGTTGGAAATGGCGCACCTGGAGATCGACCTGGGGCAGTACGATGCGGCGATCCGGCGCCTCGCAGCCCTGGGGGCACAGGCAGAGCCCACCGCCTCGCAACTCCCCCGGGTGGTATGGGAACTGCGCCAGGTGGCGCTGGCGCGGGCTTACCGGGCCAAGGGCGAGGCCGAGATTGCATTGCAATTGCTGGAGGAGGTCGAGACGGGCCTGCCGGCGGACGGTCATGACGGCCGGCGCCTGGAGATCGCTTTGAACAGGGCCCTGTGTTATCAAGCCGGGCGCCAGGATGAACGCGCCTGCGCCGCCCTGGCAACTTGCCTGGAGATCGCCCTCCGGGAAGGGCAGCGGTGGATCTTCCGTCGCGAGGGCGCCGTACTGGGGGCCTTGCTGGAGGATTTTCTCGGCGTCGCAGGCTATGCACCCGCTCAGCGGGAGTTTGCCGCCCAGCTACTGCGGGGCTTGAAAAGGACCGGCTCGACGCCCAAAGTAGCGCCCGCTCCTCTGCGTACTCCGCAGGCAGAAAACCTGGTGGAACCGCTCAGCGAGCGCGAACTGGAGGTACTGCGCATGATCCAGGCCGGCTATTCCAACCAGGAAATTGCAGACCGGCTATTTATCACCATCCACACGGTCAAGAAACACACCAGTAATATTTTCGAGAAACTGAGCGTTTCCAGTCGCACCCAGGCCCTGGCCGCCGCCCGGCGCCTGGGCTGGATCGACCCGGGCTCATAACCTCACCCGCTGCTGAGCAGGTCTGCCGCCTTTCATACGTTTTGTCCCTCGATGCTATTCCTGGCAGAATGACAAGCGTGTCATGAGGAACGCACAGCCCGGCCCTGGCCGGGCTACTACTTTTGAGTAATTCCCCTAGCATAGTCTACCTGTGTAAATCTTATACTTTCGCCTGCTGCCAGTATGGCCCGTCCCGGCTACACTGAATGTGATGGTCGTCACCCACGCCGGCTCGGGAAAACGGTTCTGATGAAGGAGGGAGCTTTGGAAGCGCAGTATTACGAGATCCGTTTGGAAGGGGAGCTGGGCAAAAGATGGGAGGACTGGTTCGGCGGTATGCAGATCAGCCATCCGGAGGAAAACCAGACGCTGTTGGCGGGTTGGCTGCCGGACCAGGCGGCGCTGCATGGGGTGCTGTTCAAGGTGCGTGACCTGAGGTTGGTATTGATCTCTGTGATCCGTATCGACCGGCCGGTCCCCGGAGAAAAATAACAAGGGGAACTGCTCAACGGGCTGAACCCTTGCCAGTAAAGTGGAAAGGAATCGACATGAACAAGGAGAACAGCGTCTACGCGACGCTCGAGAACAGGCAGATTTTGATGGCAATGTACGACGACAAACTGTCTGCCTGGCCGGTGGCTTATGAATGCCTGCACCTTCCAACCCGCTTTGGCGAGACCCACGTGATCGCCGGCGGCGACCCGGCTGCCCCGCCGGTGGTGTTGTTTCACGCCGCCGGCGTCAATGCCACCATGTGGAGCCCCAATTTCGAGGCGCTTGGCCGGCAATTCCGCCTGTACGCCGTGGATACCATCGGCGACCTGGGGCGTAGCCGCCTATACGACCTGGGGCGTTATCCCCGCAACGGGGCCGAATACAGCCAGTGGGCCGCAGAGGTGATGGACGGCCTGGGCGTCACCCGGGCTCACGTGATCGGAGCCTCGATGGGGGGCTGGTTGGCCATGAACCTGGCCATGTACCAGCCGGGTCGGGTCGACCGGCTGGTCTTGCTGGGGCCCATGGGCATGCCCTCCTGGTGGAGCACGATGAACGTCCTGGGGCGGCTGGCGCTGGCGGCCATGATTCCCACGCAGAAGAACAAAGAAGGATTGATCCAATGGGTACTGGGCGGCAGCCAGGAGGCCGAACAAACCTGGGGCGCCTACCTCAAAGCCGCGGTCAACGGACGCCCGCGTTTGTCCAGCCCGTACAGAATCTCCGACAACGGTCTGCAGCAGATCCAGGCCCCGACCCTGCTGGTATTGGGCGAGCACGATGGGCAGATTGGCAATGCTTACCAGGCGGCTGCCCGCGCCAGACGTTGCATTCCGCACGTACGGGCTGTGGTCATGCCGGATACCGGCCATTTGATGAGTACCGAGAAACCCGAGTGGATCAATGCCCAGCTGATCCAATTCTTGAACCTGGAAGAATTGCGCGTCGAGGCTTTAGCGCCAGGCGCGCGTGTATCTATGCAAGGAGAATCACATGTGGTCTGAATATATTCGCTCGTTCAGTGTCATTTTGCCGGTGACATTCATCTCGGCCGTGCTGGTGCTGGTCCAACCGCAGCGCATGGCTGCGGCGTACAAAGGTTCGCTCGTCGCTGTGGCGGGGGGCTACCTGGCCGGCGGACTGATCTTTGGATGGATGGCCATCCTGGCCTATCATTGGATTGCGACCCGCTGGCCGGCCGGCCCGGCCCAGGCCTACCTGTACATTGCTTTGGGGTTGACCGCCGTATTCACCGTGATGGCCCTGGTCATGCTCCCGGTGGTGAAGAACGGCTGGGTGGTAACGACCTGGATTGTGCTCAATTTGATCTGGGGGTTGGGATATGGCTGGTTCTTGCCCAGGCTGCTGGCGTAAAGGGGTTTCCCCAGGTGCTTAAACTGAAAACGGCCGGGGCGTGAGGAAGCGCCCCGGCCGGAGTTTTTCCTGGTCGGGATTACTCGTTACTCAGCGTGGCGTCGAAGGCCTGGTTAAGCTGGGTGGCCACCGTTTCGAGTTGTTCGGCTGAATGATAGACATGGCTGGTCTGGCGACGTACTTCTTCGACCTGCTCCCTGGCCCCCGACAGGGCCGAGTTGTTCTCCGCGATGATGGCCGCGATCTTCTGGACGGACTGCTCCAGGGTCACGACGGAGGTCTGTACGACCCCGGCCGCCCCGGCGGCGTTGGTGGCTTCTCGAAGGACGCTTTCGGCGGAAGTGCGAATGTCCTGCAGGCTCTGGCTGGACAATTGGGCGCGCGCCTCGCCTTCCTGCACCACCGCCAGCCCGCTTTGCATGGCCAGGTCGGCTTCGTCCGAGGTCTGGTGGATGGCCTTGACCAGGCCGGCAATTTCGTGAGTGGCCTGGGTGGCGCGCTCGGAAAGCTTGCGCACTTCTTCGGCTACCACGGCAAAGCTGCGTCCCTGGTCGCCGGCGTGGGCGGCTTCGATGGCAGCATTTAACGAGAGCAGGCGAGTCTGGCCGGCGATGTCGTTGATGGCCTCAACGATGAGGCTGATCTTTTCGATATTGTGGCGCATGGTGTCCAGGCGTTCGGCCAGGGAATCTACCCTGGCGTGGATTTCCCGGATGGCGCCTACGGTTTCCTGCATTCTCTCTTCTCCCACCTGGGAGACTTCGACGGTGTGCTGTGAGGAGTCCTGCATCAACTGCGCCCCGGAGAGTAATTCCTGAGCGATCTGGCGGATGTGGGCATGCTGCTGGGAGGAGTCGCTGATATTGCTGCCCTGCAGGTGGGCATTTTCCAGCAGCTGCTGCATGGAAACCTGGATGGTTTCCACCGCCTGGCCGGTCTGGCGCGAGGATTGGATCATCTTCTCGGATTCTTCGTTCAGGGTGGCGGACAAAACCCGACTGACGTCGAACTGGTTGTGGATGAACTGGTTGGTGCTTTCGATGATCCTGGTCTGGGCCATGAGCACAGCCGTGAAGTCCACCAGCCGGTAACGCTGTTCTTGAAGGACGATGAGAGGCTCGTAGATGCGGTTGAGCGGCCGCTGTAAAGCGCTTTCGATGGCTGCCGGGATGGGGGTCTCTTCGGCGAACAGCAACCGATCGGGCTCGAGGATGGTCAACATATAGCTCAACGGGCGGCGGTAGAACAGCTCGTGTCCGAAAGGGTGCCCTAACTGTTCGAAAATCTTCTGGCGGGAGATGGCCCCCAGGCAGTGTTCGTCCTCGAACAGAATGATGCCGGAATATTCAGGGTGATGGTCTAGTTCTGCGATGACGGTAAAAAGCGGTGTTTCGGGCGCCACCAGGTAAGCCGCCCCGGGGAGACTACCGAGGGTAATACCGATGGTTGCCTGGCTTACCTGGAGAGACTGGGGAGAGAACTCGCTCAACTGCAGCGCAAGATCTGTATCGGGGATCATTAAAAACTCCTGTAATGCTGGCTGTAATGTCTTCGCCTGCTGCCCAGTCTACCAAATGGTGCTTAAATGCCGGATAACGTTGAGTTAATGGGATTTAAAGGATTCGTTTTGGTTTTGTGTTCGAAAAGACCAGGGCGAAAGAACCGCGTGGGTGGTCCTTTCGCCCTGGAATCGTACTGACCCAGTTGGCTGCTGTTACCAGCCGGAGACGACCGGGATCACTTCGCGGGCGATGGTTTCGAGTGGACGGATCTCGGATATATTGGGCATATTGACGATCATGTGTTGGAAACCCAGCCGGTGCATCGAGCGGCACAGCTCGATCATTTGGGCCGGTGTCTCTTGCCCGGGGGCGAGGTGAACGGTGGCCAGGCAAGTGCGTTCGATTTCATTGTAGTCGCGGCCGATCTCGTCGCAGTGCCGTTTGAGCACATCCAGTTTCTGGGTTAACACGTCATCTCCCAGGCGGGCGAACAGGTTGCAGGCGTCGGCGTAGCGGGCCACCAGGCGCAGGGTTTTCTGCTCGCCGGTGCCGCCAATGAGGATGGGTGGGTGGGGGCGGCTGAGGGGCTGGGGCTGGATGATCGGCTCTGCCAGCTGGGTGTATTTCCCGTGGAAGGGGGTCGTATCGCCGCTCCATAACTGCCGGGCGATTTGTAAGGTTTCTTCCAGGCGCTCGAAGCGTTCTTTCAACGCTGGGAAGGGAATGCCCAATCCCAGGGCCTCGCGTTCGTTCCACGCCGCGCCGATGCCCAGGTAGGCCCGCCCGCCGGAGAGTACGTCCAGGGTGGTGACATCTTTTAGCAGCACAGCCGGGTGGCGATAGATCACGCCGGTTACCAGGGTGCCCAGGCGAACTTTGCGGGTAACCCCGGCGAGGTATCCCAGGGTAGTGTAACCCTCTAACATGGGTTCGTCGATTTGGCCCACGTGCGCGATCTGGAAGAAATGGTCCATGACCCACAGGCTGTAGAAGCCGGCCTCGTCCGCCGTGCGGGCGATGTCTGCCAGGCGCGGGGCGATGCTGCCGGTCCCACCTGGCCAGGTAAAGTTGGGAATTTGTAATCCGATCTGCATACTTAGGGTTCCTTTATAGGTATTTGATCCGCGAGCGGTGCGTTTTCCCCCGGGTCTTCAATTGATTAAAGCAAAAAACCGGCTGTAATGCCAGTTTTTTGAGTGGAGATGGCGGGAATTGAACCCGCGTCCGAAAGATTAGACCCTCGAATATCTACGAGCGTAGCCGGTCTTTATTCTCGCTGGAAAAGTGGAGGACCAGGCAGACCTCTCCCCAGCCAGGCGCTCGGACCCGAAAGCCCTCTTTCATGCAGACCGCGCCTTGCTGCATGGCACTCTGACCTTGTGTCGCCCGATCTACCACCGGTCAGAGAGCGGGGTAGGCGGACGTAGCCTCACGAGGAGGCTATTGCGCTAAGCTTCGCCTTAGGCGGCGAGGGGCATAGCAGCGTAGGAAGTGC